>NZ_CP011308.1:1800000-2100000 GCF_000987835.1 Sulfurovum lithotrophicum
CAAAGCTAATTTATAACGTAAATCGATGGTGAGAATACTTCTAATAAAAGTATCTGTAATTTTCAATATATAGGTATTTTTTTCTGAATAAGTACAAAATATTACAATATTTTCAAATGCTTCTTTTTCATTAATACCTTGTGGCCAAATATGGTTGATAAAATCAACATTCTTAAGCCATTTTGAAAATATGTTTTCTCCTTTTACACGTTGAGTGTTATCGGGAGAAGAACATGAATATTGATATTCTGAGTTCTCAGGTATTACTTGATTTTGGCCTAATAACATAGAAAAATTTTGATCTTCGAAAACTAATGTTCCACATAATTCTTTAAAACTTTCATTAAATCTATCAGATTCTATTAATGCTGGTATAAATTGACAAACATCATAAGGACAATTAGTATCAATAAAAGTTTTAGATGAATGAAACTTTTTATAAATAATTGGAACTAATACATTTCTTGCGTCTATATTAGTACGCCAAGGTGGAAGTCTTGGGTTATCCCATAAAAGAGATTCTAATTCATAACTCCAAAAAAACATAGAGTCTCTACATTCATCAATAAACTTTAAGCAATCTAAAAAATACTGCAAGTATTTATCTTTTTGGGTTTCATCCTCCCAACTTACTTCATCAATATAAACAATATTTGGATCGATTACAAAATTCATTTTTGTATTTTCTGTCGTCTTTTATTTAGACCTGCTAATATAATTTTTTCTTGTTCTGAAGCTGTTTGGTCAAAAAAATCTTTGGGCCAATTAACTACACCTTGTATTGGGTCAATATCAATCTCCTGAATTTTAGCTCCGTTTTCGCCTGGTTGCAGAAAATAGATTGCTATGAAATCTTGTATTCTATTATTTTCATCTTCCACTATTCTTCTTACTAATCTATTGATAATGTGTTCGCTATGTGTCTCTACAATTACATTTTTTTGGGATAGAGCTAATGATATAAAATAATCTGCCATTTGCATTTGTAGTTTAGGATGTAGATGAATTTCTGGTTGTTCTAATAATAATGTTTGTTGTTTACTCATTCTTAAACCTTCTAAAACGATTGGGAAAATTTGACTAATCCCAAAACCAACATCTGCAATGTTTATTTTAGTTTCATCAAATTTATTCGCGTTAAGGTTTAGGTGTATCATTTCATCTTTAACATCAGAACCAAATCCTTCAATTCCCATTATATTAAGCCATTCATCTACCGCTTTACCAACTGTTAAATCTTTCTTTTCAAAATCAGATTGGTCATTATTATAGAAATAATGGTTTTTTATCTGATTCTCATATTCTGTAATATATAAATAT
Organism: Sulfurovum lithotrophicum; assembly: GCF_000987835.1. Taxonomy (NCBI): domain Bacteria; kingdom Pseudomonadati; phylum Campylobacterota; class Epsilonproteobacteria; order Campylobacterales; family Sulfurovaceae; genus Sulfurovum; species Sulfurovum lithotrophicum. Next base: position 1,801,321 of record NZ_CP011308.1, read on the forward strand.
GCAGAATTTTCACCTTTTAAGCCAATTTCTGTAACTTCATCTTCATATACATATCTTCGAGACGCCTCTTCCCTTAAAGGCCCAATATATGAATATGTTGTAAATAATGCTTGTAATAGTTCTTTATATCGATAAAAGAAAAAATGTAAATTACTTATATTATTTGAATCAGTTGTAGATGTTAATTGAATCTTTGGTATTAGATTATTAAAAGCACAGTTTGCTTTTGTATTACCAGAAATTGTTTGTGTATCTTTTGAAAAATGTGCCGATATGTTTTTCCAAGTTATTGAATATCTATTACCCTTAATCCATCTAAAGGTTATATGTTGTCGTAATATATTTGATTCATTAAATAAACCAGCTGTTTTAAGTGGTGTCTCAAAATGAATACTATAATTTAATACTCGAATAGGTCTAATAACTTTATTTTTCTTGGATGCTATAGACTTAAATGAAAGGGAAATTATTATTTTTGTTTTTTCAAATAATACTTCATCTTTAGTATTTTCTACTATTTCCTTTATCAAATATCTAAATGGGATTCCTGATACTGTTTGTAAGTTAAGATTATGAAATGTATCAAGGTTATAGATAAATTTAAATTTAACAATATTATCTTTTTTCTTTTCATAAACTAAGTTCTCAAATGAGCCAAGATGAACATACTTACCATTTGATAAAAATGCTTGGTTATTAGCCTGAGACTCTATGGTTTGTTTAATTGATAGAATACTTTGTAATAGTGTACTTTTTCCACAGCTATTAGTACCACAGAAAATGGTTATTGGCTTTATTCGCAAGTCATCTAATTTTTTAAAAGATTTAAAGTTTTCAATACTAATTTCATTAATCATTATAATTATCTTTCATATTGGTAGTGCATAATTATTGTTAATTAATTATACAGGATATTCTAATAAATGCAATTTTTATTATCTCATTCTGTTTTCAGTTTTTAGATTCTTAATTCTGCCACATTTTGGATAGGTTCTAGATAAAAATCTATCAATCATAACGACATAATAAAAACCTTCTAGGTTGAATATAGTTTTTATTATTGTTAACCAAGTAATCATAAATCTATTTAGACTACAACTTTTTAGTTATTCCTTGATGTAGTTTAATAAAATTTTTAATTAGTCAACCCTGAAAAACCTACTTCTCAGATAAGCCAACTATTCTATACCATCAATTCTACCACAACCTATAAAGCATCAGATTCAGATAAAGATCAGCATATTTTCGTCTTTCCTCTGCTCTAATATGCAACATAAAGTAAGTGAAATAGGTGATTTTGACTAAAAAAAGTACCATCAAGAAGTGGTTCATCCACTTCTTGAGGTTGAATGCAGCTGCAGCCAGTAAAAGATTGATCTGATCGCCTATGAAGCCTTTCAGATAGTTCCTTTGCATCCTGTGGTCTGATTTTACATGACCAATGATCGGTTCAATGGCAGCCCGTCTTCTAAACTTCTTGCGCTTTTGTTCTTTCTGGTATTTGGTATCCCTTTTCTTTGGGCTATCAGGGATACAGATAGCTGTACCGTTTACTTCTTTCTTCCCACGATATCCTCTGTCACATATTGCTTCTATGATTGGTTTTGTTCTGTGTTTGTTTGCGTGAGCCAGTGCAGCTTCGAGTGTTTTGGAATCATGTTCATTCTTTTGGTGTGCCGTAACACCGATAATAACGTTACTCTTCATGGTTGTGACAAGTGAAGCTTTGGTTCCATACTCATATTTCTTATGGTCTTTGCCTTTTGCTATGGCATAGATATGACTTTCATGAAGTGAGTAAACTTTATTGCTGTCTTTTCTTTTTTGATTGATCACTTTTGTATAGAGATCAAATGCCTCTTTGTGTTTTTCAAGTTGTGCATCATTTAGGTTTCTTGAAATATCCCTGATAAGAATACCAACAATGGTTCCAAGTCTTTTCATGGCAGCTCTGGCTTTCTTGATCTTCTTTGGATGTCGGAAGAATCGAAGGGAAATCCTGTGTCCTTTAATTTCCTTGACATAGGTTCTTCTTAACTGTATCTTCTCTTCTTTGGCAATCTTGTGTAGATGATGGATCATCTTGATAGCCAGTTTCCCATCTGTGGGGTATGTGACGTTCTTTTCTTGTACAGTGGTATCGATGATGACCTGTTTCTCCTGGGCATCTTTACCGTGCAGTGCAACACTCATTGCAAAGATCGACTCTACGCCTTCTGTTCCGATACGCTGACGGAACTTGACCAGTTCTGTTGCATCACAAGGCAGTGCCGGAACATATTCTGTCATACCGCAGAAGTATTGGTAGTAAGGATTGCGTTTCCATTGTAGAACCACATTCTCATCAGAGAGATTCTCCAACTGTTTTAACAGCAGCAGTCCGACCATCAGGCGTATTGGCTTTGCCGGTCTTCCTTCATCACTGTAATATTTGGCAAAGGATTTATCGAAGAATTCCCAGTTTATGATATCTGCAAGGGCAATGAGAGGATCATTTGAATCCAGCATATCTCGAAGCTGAGAATGAAAAAGATTGAGTTGAGTATTTCTAGAAGACTGTGGAAGCAATTTTAACACCTGTTTCGACCAGGAAGTGACCCGTTTTAGTATGTTTATTGGTTGTTATTATACCCCTTTTATCGCTTCCAAAGTACCTGTTTTAGGGGAGTGTTTGGGTTTTTCAGGGGTGACTAATTAAGCATGAGTAAATACGGTCAATACAAAACCTTATAATCTAACATATTTTATAACGTTTATCGCTATAGCGACGTTTGTAGCCCATAAATATTTACTCTCCCATAGAAAACGTTATAAAATGTACTATATTGGCATGTTTTATAAGGAAAAGTACCAAAGGGGGCACTACCCATAGTGAGCTCTTCATAACATGTCAGTATCTGCTATAAAATATACGCTACAATGACAAAAAAAGTAATGGATACCAATGTTCGAAAAACTTTTGCGTTTCTTTGTTGAGAACAGCCGTCTCAACTACTTTCTCTTTGTCCTTGTTTTCCTTACAGGTGCGGTACTTTACACCAAAATTCCCAAAGAGATATTCCCCTCTTTTGAACTGGACATGGTCTCGGTGAACGGACACTATGCCGGAGCCTCCATCGATATGCTCAACAAGATGGCCATCAAGGAGATAGAGCAGGAGCTCAAGAACATCGACGGTATCGACAAGATGGCGACCGTTATCTCTGCGGGGAAATTCAACATTATTCTCGAACTTGAAAAACGCGTGGACAAATACAATACGGCAGAAAAGGTCAAAAATGCCATTGCCCTTACCAGGCAGTACCTGCCTCCCGACATGGATGAACCCGTCGTCAACGTTCTGGAGGTCAAACGCGACCTGATGCGTGTGGCCATCTCATCACAGAAAGCTTCTCACGCGGCGCTCATCGAAGCTGCGGACAGACTCAAAGACAAAGTCTCTGCGCTGAAGAACATTGCCGAAGTAAAGATCTACGGAGATTCCGACAAATACTACGACATTCATCTCGACACACAGAAGATACGTGCCTACGGACTGGATGAGGACTCCGTTATTGCCGCGCTGACCGGCCTCTCCTATATCTTTCCCGTAGGGATGGTAGAGGAGAGCAATGCCAAGCACTTCTACCTCTCTACATTCAATGGCCCCAAAGATGCCAAGAAAATGTTACAGAGCCGGCTGAACATCGCAGGGAAAACACTCTATCTCAAAGATATCGCTACCGTTTCAAAACGCTACGAAGATGCGGCAACACTCTACTCTATCGACGGTAAACGTGCCGTGGATGTGAGCATCAAACAGAGCAATGAGGGAAATGCCCTGAAACTGGCCGAACAGATCAGGGAGATCGTCGCCCGCATGAACCAGAACAGCAAGGGGATCTACTTTACGATCCATAACGACCGTTCCGAAAAGATCAAGGACCGCCTCAACATCGTCATTTCCAACATCCTGCTGGGACTGATACTGATCTTCCTGCTTGTCGGGGTGCTGATCAACAAACGTATGTCCTTTGTCATCACGCTGGGTATCCCAACCTCCTTTGTCATGGGGGTGATCTACCTGTATCTGGCAGGCTATACGATCAATATGATCTCTCTGGTAGGGGTGCTCATCGCGCTGGGGATCATCGTGGACGATGCCATTGTGGTCAGCGAGAACATCCAGCAGCATATCGAAGAGGGAATGGAGCCCAAAGAGGCAGCCGTACAGGGAGCCAAAGAAATGTTCCAGCCTGTCACCATCGCCTCTTTGACAACAATGTTCGCTTTCATTCCCGCCCTGATGATGAGCGGGAACATGGGAGAGGTCATCAAGCTCATTCCCATTGCCGTTTCCGTACTCGTACTGGCCTCACTCATAGAATCTTTCCTGTTTCTTCCCATTCACGCAGCCCACCTGCTCAATAAAGAAGAGAAGACCACATCATGGGAGCGCGCCAACCGGATCTACAGCAAACTGATCCATACGATGATGCGCTACAGAAAAACCTTCCTGACACTCTTTCTCATCCTCGTACCGCTGCTGATCGTCATCGGTATCAAAATCAGTAAGTTCCAGATGTTCCCAAAGTTCGATGCCAGTACCATACGTATCACCCTCAAAGCCAATGTCAATACAACGACCGAAGAGACCATGCAGGCACTCAGGACGATTGAAAAAGACCTCTATGCACACAAAAATGAATTCTACATCGAACATGTCGGTTCGGTGGCGGGCTGGAGAAGGGACAGTGCGGGAAATTCGGAGAGTTACCCCTATGTAGGAAATATCGACATTGAACTTCAAAAACTCAAGGCGCAGAATTTCGTTGACAGGCTCATCACCCCCACACTCTCTTTCTACTACGACAGCGAAGGACGTACGAGGGAAGAAAAATCGGCGGTCATCTCTGAAAAACTCAGGGCTTTTCTGAAAGAACAGCACTACAAAGAGCGTTTCGGCCTGAGCGACCTGGCCATTGTCGAAAAAAAGGTCGGCCCCATCAAGTCAGACCTGAAGATCGGACTGGTCTCGGATGACAGCCAAAAGATCATGTACTATGCCAAAAATATCGAAAAGAAACTCTCCTCCCTCAAGGGGATCGTCTCCGTAAACGATGCCATGCATTACGGTGTAGATGAGATCAAGATCGAGGTCAACCCTTACGGAGAATCCCTGGGGCTCAACGAGAAAAAACTCGGTGCCCTGCTCTCGAACTTCTATCTGGAGAAACGCATCGGTTTTGCTTTTGACAGTTCCGATCTGCTGGAACTCAAAGTCCGCAGCAGCCAGAAAGATTCGCTTGAAGCACTCAAACAGTTCCAGGTACGGCTGCCGGATGGCAGTTCGGTCTCACTGGAAGATGTCGCCGATTTTCATGTCGTTCACTCATTTGAAAAACTCATCAAAGACAACGGCCTGACCAACTTCTACATCTATGCCAATGTCAACAGCAAGATCCTGACTGCCACCGAAGCGATCGACACCATCAAGCCCATACTCGACAAGGCAAGAAAAGACGGAGTCAAAATCATTTTCAAGGGAGAAGAGGAGAAGAAGAAAGAACTCAAACATGACATGATGCTTGCCTCTGCCATGGCACTGCTGCTCATCATGCTCTCGCTGCTCTACCTCTTCAACTCTTTCCGGGAGACCTTCATGATGATGTCGGTGATCCCTTTTGCCTTTCTGGGCGTTCTCATAGGGCATTTCATCATGGGACTGAACCTCTCCATGCCCTCCATCATCGGTATGCTGGGACTTTCCGGAGTCGTGGTCAACGACGGGATCATCATGCTGATGAACCTCAAAAAAGCCAAAGATATCGAGGGGATATTCTACTACGCTTCCAGACGTTTCAGACCTATTATTCTTACTTCAGTCACTACACTGATAGGCTTGGGTTCACTCATCTTCTTTCCCACAGGCCAGGCCGCCATCTTTCAGCCCATGGCCGTAGCACTTGGCTTCGGGCTGGCATGGGGAACAGTGCTTAACCTGTTCTACCTGCCGGCACTCTACACCATACTCAATCGGAAAAGACTGGGGTTGTAGCAAAAAGTTATCACTGTATTAGATAACTGCCTTTTAATAAGCTCCGCTTCTTTTTTCCAGGGCATAACTGCTCCTTCTTTTATTCTTCAAAACCTAAAGAACCATAAGGTATAATTAGTTCAAAATTATACTTGGAGATTTCCCCCAATGAATGACCACAATTTAGATGATCTTATCATCGATAATATTGAGCCAAAAAACAATAAAGCTAAAAGCTTTCTGACGATCATTGCACTTGTTATCGTCGTACTGATCGTGGCGATCGTCTTTACCAGAACCATACTCGACACACCCAAAAATACCGAGATCGCCCTTGAAGAGAATATGAGCGGACTGATCAGTCCGGAGCTGACTCTTCAGAGTACCCCTAAAGTCAAAGCACCCGGGGATGAGACCAGACTCTCGACCGTGATCGAAGAAAAGCCCAAAACACCGGCCGCTACTGAAGAGATAAAAAAAGAAACCGTAGTGGTCAATGAAAAGGTAACAGTCTCCAAAAAAACTGTTGCGGCTGTTCCAACACCAAAGCAGGAAGTACCTGTCAAAAAGACAGCAGTGAAAAAAGAACCTGCAAAACCTGAGGAAACAGAAAAGATCGTTGTACCTAAAAAGCATTATGTGAAAGAAGAAACGTTAAAGCCGGCTGTAAAAGAAAAGGTGGTCGTTCCCAAAACGGACCATACTGCTTCAGACGTGAAGTATTATATACAGGTCGGATCGTTCTCACAGACACCAAGTACACGATTCCTCAATACTATCAAGAAGCATGGCTTCTCCTACAAGATCACTGCACCGACCGCCAACGGCACCAAGAAGCTTCTTATCGGACCGTATCCGAGCCGCACTGATGCAGACAACGCACTGGTAAGAGTCAAGGACCGCATCAACAAAGGTGCGTTCATCGTAAAGAAGTAAGCTATGATGAAAACAGTACTTTTCGACCAACTGACCCCTGTGGCACTCTACGGAAAGATCAAAACCCTTTTTCCTGACGAGATCACCATGCTCTTTGAGAGTGTGGTCAACACCAGTGACGGGAACTTCTCTTTCATTACCATCGGAGCACAGGAGCGTTTGCAATACAAGAACAAAACAAGTTATTATACTGATAGTTCCGGCTCCCAAAAGATGCTTGACAAAGATCCGTTCAGTTTCATGAAATCCTACTATGCCAGTGTTGATCAGGAAAAGTACAAAGAGCGAGCGCTCGAAGCGGGTTTCTCTTTCGTAGATGGCTTCATAGGTTTCATCGCCTACGATATGGTCAGGGTTTTCGAGCCGGTACTCTCCGAGAGTATGGATGGTCTCCTTGACCCACTCGATACACCCGATCTTGATCTCGTACGCCCCAAGATCATCATCGCCTACTCACACAAAAGTGCGAAACTGACACTGATCCTCAATGACGAGCGTATGCAAAAAGGGTTTGAACAGATCGAAGAGATGCTGCATGAGACCTTTACCCCTATGGCACTCAAAGCGGTCGAACTTGAAGGTGAAGGTACCTTCAGCATAGACGAGGAGCGTTTCAAGGCTCTTGTTATCGAATCCAAAGAGCATATCCGTTCAGGGGATATCTTCCAGATACTGCTTGCCAACCGCTATACGCAAAAAGGGAAGATCAATCCGCTGAGTTTCTACCGTGTGTTGCGTTCGAAAAACCCCTCTCCCTACCTCTTCCTGCTCGACTATGAAGATTTTTCCATCTGTGGTTCCAGCCCGGAAGTGATGGTACGGCTTACCGACGGAGAAATACTGCTTCGCCCCATTGCAGGTACACGCAAACGTGGTAAAACCCATGCAAGGGACAAAGAGCTTGAGCTTGAAATGCTTAATGACCCCAAAGAGTGCGCCGAGCACCTCATGCTCATTGACCTTGGCCGTAACGACGTGGGACGTGTCGCAAAGACAGGTACGGTGGAAGTGACCGACATGATGCGTGTGGAGAAGTACTCTCACGTGATGCATATGGTCTCCGATGTCGAAGCGGTCATCCGGGACGACAAGGACATGTTCGACCTTTTTGCCGCAACATTTACCGCAGGTACCATGACCGGAGCACCAAAGATCAAGGCAATGGAGCTCATTGCCAAGTTTGAGGGCCTTAAAAGAGGATTCTACTCCGGATCGGTCGGCTACTTTTCATTCAACGGCAACATGGACTCCGCCATCGCCATACGGACCTCTCTCATTAAACCGGATTCCATCACTCTGCAGGCAGGTGCCGGCGTGGTTGCAGACTCCATACCGGAACTGGAATATCTGGAAGTGAAGAACAAACTGGGTGCCCTTCTGGCTACTCTTAAAGAGATGGAAAAGCTTTAGAAGATGACAGGACAACTCTTTGCCATCTTCGGCAACCCCGTTTCACATTCAAAATCTCCTCTCATGCACAACCTCGCTTTCAAAGGACTGGGATTTGAGGGATGCTACAACCGCTACAGACTCGAAGACGGCACAAAACTCAAAGAGACCTTTTTTGCTTTGGGGCTCAAAGGCATCAACATTACCGTGCCGCATAAGGAGCATGCCTACACCGCCTGTGACGTGCTCGACCCCTTTGCCCGGAAGGTCGGCGCGGTCAATACTATCGTCGAGAAAGAGGGAAAACTCTACGGATACAATACGGATGCGCCTGGATTTCTCAAAGCAATCTCCGAATTTTCAAATGTCAAAAAGGTCCTTTTTCTGGGTGCCGGCGGTACGGCACAGTCCACTTCTGCCATACTCAGGGATGAAGGGTATGAAGTAACAATACTCAACCGCAGTGCAGGCCGTCTTGAAAAGTTTGAGAAAGAAGGCTTCAGTACTTTCACCTTTGAAAACTTTTCCCCCGAAGTGTATGATCTTGTTATCAACATGACCTCCGCAGGACTGGAAGATGACGCACTTCCGGCTCCTGAAAAAATACTCGATAGTGTCATTCCTTCTTCCAAAGCCTGCGTCGATGTCATTTACGGCAAAGAGACACCGTTCCTGAAACTGGCAACACAACATGGAAAACCGACCAAGGACGGCAGTGATATGCTGCTGTATCAGGGCATCATCGCTTTTGAATATTTTACAGATCAGCGCTACAGTTTCGATGACATAAAACTCCATATGGAAAAGGCCTTCACCCTGTAAAACGATTTGATTTCAATTAACCTTTTCGCACTATAATAAATCTATAGTACATATAAATCATTATACGAAGGAGTCTTTTCTATGATCAACATTCTCATGATCGAAGACGATCCGGAATTTGCAGAACTGCTCAGTGAATACCTTTCGCAATTCGATATCAAGATCACCAATTACGAGGACCCGTTCCTCGGCCTGAGCGCAGGCGTGAAGAAATTCGATCTGGTCATTCTCGACCTCACACTGCCGGGCATGGACGGGCTTGAAGTCTGTGAAGAGCTTGTCAGGAAGTATGACCTGCCTGTCATCATCTCTTCGGCAAGAAGTGATATCAGCGACAAAGTAAAGAGTTTTGAGCTGGGCGCCTACGACTACCTGCCAAAGCCCTATGACCCCAAAGAGATGTATGCGCGCATCATGTCTATTCTCAACAGAGTAGGGAAAGAGAAGGGAAGTCAGAACGCCCTTCCCAAAAGTGATTTTGAGATCAAGGGTGATACCATCTACTTCAAAGGACAGGCCCTCTCACTTACGCCTGCAGAGTTCGAAGTTCTCTCACTGCTGGTCAAACACCAGGGTATCACACAATCCAGAGAGCAGATCATCAATACTTCCGGGACGATGAGTATCGACTCACAGGGAAAAAGTCTCGACGTCATCATCTCCAAAATCCGAAGTAAACTCGGAGACAACAAACGCATACAGGCCGTCCGCGGTGTAGGATACAAGCTTGTTTAAAGACTCCCTGCGAAATAAGATCAATCTTGTTTTCTCCATTACACTGGTTCTGCTCGCCTCACTTTTTATCGCATCAGTAAAATACGACCATGCCAAGTTCGAAGAACGCAATGCCCTTCAGGAAAGAGCGATCGCCCATTATCTTTACGATTATTATCTCAAAACAGGCAAGATCGATGAAGCCTACCTCGAATCACAGAATGTCACACTGATCAAAGACAAAGGTCAGGAGATACAAATAGAGCGTTATTTCAAAGAGAAAGGCAAGTACAAAAAGTACGCGGTCGACACCTTTCATCTCCAGCGTATCATCCTGATAAACAATGACCGATTCAAGCTCTTTCTGGAGAACAGGAACAAACCAAAGTATCCGGTCAAACGTATCATTGTCTTTTCTATCGTGCTAATGTTCATTCTTTTTCTTTATCTCTGGATCGTTAGGAGTCTCAAACCCCTCTCCGAGCTCAAGAACAAGATCAAGACCTTCTCGGAAGGCAATCTTGACATATCCTGCGCCAGTAACAGAGACGACGAGATCGCAGAAGTTGCCAATGAGTTCGACCATGCGGTCAAGATGATACGCGAACTGCTACAGTCGAGACAACTCTTTTTACGTGCGATCATGCATGAACTCAAGACTCCTATTGCCAAAGGCCGTCTGATGAGTGAAATGCTGCCAGATGAAAAAAGCAAAGCACGTATGCACAGTATTTTCGAGCGTCTCAACCTGCTCATCGATGAATTCGCAAAAATAGAGAAGATCACTTCAAGAAACTTCGAACTGCACATCAAACCTTACAAAATGACCGACCTGATAGAAGCAAGTATCGATATTTTAATGACAGAGAACCCCGAACGGCTTGTCAGCATCGAAGTCAAAAAAGACTACATCGTCAAAGTAGATTTCGAACTCTTCACACTGGCTTTAAAGAATCTCATTGACAATGCCATCAAGTACAGTAGTGACAAACATGTGATAGTGACCATAGATGAAGAACATGTAGATATCATCAACAAGGGTAAAGCGCTTGCCGAACCGCTGGAGAACTACTTCAAACCGTTTCATACCTCAAGAAGCGGACTGGGACTGGGGATCTACATTGTGAAAAGTATTCTGGATATCCATCATATGGAACTGGTTTACAGGCATGAAGAGGGAAATAATATCTTTACGGTGAAATAGTATGGTGGTGCTGTGGGGCACAGCACCCTACAGCTTGTATATAAATCAATACATTTTTTACTTCTATGTAGGGTGTCTGTCCCCTGACAGCACCAAACTATGACGATTCTACTGGTCTGCCCCGCTGATCGTATCGGAGAGCATGAAAGCAAGCTCAAGCGCCTGGGAAGCATTGAGTCTCGGGTCACACTGCGTGTGGTAACGGCTTGCAAGCCCTTCCGCAGTAATCGCGCAGGAGGTACTTCCCGTACACTCTGTCACATCGTTCCCCGTCATCTCCAGATGAATACCTGCTGCAACCGTACCCATCTCTTTATGAATAGAGAAGAACTGCTTCACTTCTGAGAGAATATTGTCAAAATCCCTGGTCTTAAAACCGGTCGAAGACTTCTCGACATTTCCATGCATCGGATCTATCGTCCAGACGACATTCTTTCCTGCATCACGTACTTTTTTAAGCAGCGGGGGGAAGAACTCTGCGATCTTCTCCGCTCCCATGCGGACGATCAGGTTCAATCTTCCCTCTTCATTCTCCGGGTTGAGCGCCTCGATGAGATCAATAAGTTCATCTTCACCCATACTCGGCCCTACTTTGCAGCCAATAGGGTTTTTGATGCCTCTGAAATACTCGATGTGCGCCTCGTTCAGGTCTCTTGTTCTGTCACCGATCCAGAGCATATGGGCGGAACAGTCATACCATTCATTCGTCTCCGTATCCAGACGCGTCAGTGCCTCTTCATAATTCAGGAGCAGTGCTTCGTGCGAAGTATAGAGCGTCGTCTGATGCAATTGAGGCATAGTCTCACTTGTCAGGCCACAGGCCGCCATGAACTTCATGGCATGATCTATCTTGTCACTCAGCTCATCATAGCGCTTACCCAGCGGATTGTCCTTGATGAAGTCGAGGTTCCACTGGTGTACTTTGTTCAGGTCAGCCAATCCGCCTCTTGAAAAAGCACGCACCAGGTTCAATGTAGCTGCCGACTGGTTGTAGGCACGGATCATATTATGCGGGTTGGGTATCCTTGCTTCTTTGGTGAACTCGATACCGTTGATGATATCTCCACGGTAACTTGGAAGTTTGACACCATCGAACTCTTCAAAATCGGATGATCTCGGTTTGGCGAACTGTCCTGCAATACGGCCTACCTTTACAACCGGCTTACCTGTGGAATACATCAGTACCATATTCATCTGAAGCATCAGTTTGAAGAGATTCTTGATGGTCTCGGCATTGAAGTCGGCAAAGCTCTCGGCACAGTCACCACCCTGTAAAAGGAAGGCCTCTCCGCGTCCGGCTGCAGCAAGCTTGCGCTTGAGATTTCTTGCTTCACCCGCAAAAATAAGCGGTGGGTAAGAGCTTAATTCCGTTTCAACTTTTTTAAGTGTTTCCTGATCTTGATAGGTTGGTTGTTGCTTAATGGGGAAATCTCTCCAACTGCCTGGTGTCCAACTCATAATAGTTCCTTAAAAATAAATTGCAAAGATTATATCTGAAAAATGATGAAAATTATATGGATATGACTACATTGCTGAAAATATCTTAAATAATACTTTAGAATTTACAAAAAAATATATTTTTCACCCGGTGAATAAGATGTGAACAACTCATATTAATTAATGCAACGCGGTGATACGGGACGTAGATAAATTATTCGACTTTTTTATCTTTTCACATGGTGAATAAGATGTGAACAACTCATATTAATTAATGCAACGCGTGTTTCAGGGCCATAACACAAAAGTGTTACCTTTTGGCAACAAATGTAACGAAGTTCGCCCACTGAAAGACCGTATTGATATTTTTAAATCCGGCTTCCCGGCACATACGGATATTCTCTTCAATCGTAAAGGGAATCAGTACATTTTCCAGCGCTTCACGTTTCTGCGCAATCTCGTATTCGCTGTATCCCTGCGCTTTTTTGTAATCGTAGTAAATATCGATCATCATCTTGTCCAGACGTTTGTCCTCAAAGACCACTTTTTCCGAAAAGATGAATATCCCGTCTTCATTCAATCCTTCATACAGGCGCTTGACCAGTTCGATACGTTGTATGGGACGGATGAACTGCAACGTATAGTTCGCCACGATGATATCTTCCTCTTCATAGCTGTATGCCATCATATCTGCCAATTCCAGGTCGATACTCGCACCGAACGCCCGGCATTTCTGCTTCGCTCTCTCCAGCATAGCGGGAGAATTGTCTATGCCTTTGAGCTGCATTCTGGCATCCATCCTACTGTGAAGATCCAGAAGAAATTTTGCTGTAGATACGCCCAGGTCGAGGACCCTCATGTCCTCTTTCTGTTCAGCCAGTATCAGCGAGATCACAAGGTGTCTGACCTCATCGTAAAAGGGGACTGATCGGCTGAGCATATCATCAAATACAGAGGCAACCGCCTGATCGAATTCAAATTTTTTCTCTATGGGTTTTGCAAATACTTTATCTTTCATCATGCTATTTTAACACAAGCTCTCCTTTATCGTTCTGATATATACAGGAAATCATTTTATATTATTTTAATAACAAATAATATAAATTTATTTATTTTTACGTTTAGACTAAGAAAAAAATCATATAATGTAACCAAATATTTATAAAATGAGTGGGTGGAGATGGAAAAACTGACCGTTCTTGTTGTTGATGATGACAGAGTATCGACTGCCATACTCAGCCATATGCTCGATAACTATGCCGACAAAGTACTCATAGCTGCAGACGGCGAAGAAGGCCTTCAACTCTTCAGGGAACACCGCCCAGAGATCGTTCTCTCCGACATCAATATGCCCCGTATGGGGGGTCTTGAAATGGTGCGAGAGATCCGTGCGATCGACGAACATGTCAAGATCGCCATTTTCACAAACTTCGAGAACCGTGATATCCTGCTCAAAGCCATACAGTATGGAGTGAACCAGTTCTTTTCCAAACCTTTTGAAGCCAAACTCTTTGCCCAGGTACTGCAGCACCTTGTCGATGAAGTAATGGAGAAGCGGCGCATCCAGGCAGAGTTGACACGTCAGCAGAACATACTGCACGCCATCAATCAGATGTCACACAATTTCCTGCAACAGAGCGACTGGATGAAAGCACTGTATGAAGAGATGCGTAACCTAAAAACCGCTTCTGAAACCTCAGCTATTTTCGTCTATAAGAATGAGTCGGACAACAAAGAGGATCCGCTGTATGCCACACAGATCCTTGCGATCAACGACAACAAAAAGGCACGGGCAAAGAAACGTATTCACTATAAAAAACACCATCTGATGCGCTGGAAAAAGGTACTCGAACGAGGACAGCCTGTCAACGGCAGTATCAATGTCTATGACCGTTCAAAACAGAAACTGCTCACTGCCTTCAGAATCGAATGCCTCCTCATCCTCCCAATCTTCGTTAATCAGGAGTGGTGGGGCTTTCTCGGTATAGGCAGCAATGCAAACGATCCTCTCAAAAAGACGGATGTAGAGATGCTCAGTACCGTCTCTTCCATCATTGGGTCGGCCATCAACAACAAACGCAATATCCAGTCACTCGAGATGTCTTCCATGGTCTTCAAACATACGATGGACGGGGTACTTATCACCAATGCGGACAACCGCATTGTACATGTCAACTCCGCTTTTACAGATATTACCGGCTATCCGGCATCCGAAGTTATAGGAAAAGATCCAAAACTCCTGAAATCAGGAAACCATACCAAACAATTCTATGATGAAATGTGGGGAAGCATCAATAATCACAGCTATTGGCAGGGAGAGATCATCAACCGTAAGAAGAATGGTGAGATCTATATCGAATGGCTCAGCATCAATACGATCAGAGATTCCGAGGGGAAAATAGAACAGCACATCGGTATCTTCTCCGATGTCACCCACCAGCGCAAAGATGCACAAGATCAGGCATATCTGGCCACACATGACCCACTGACAGGACTCTCGAACAGACTGGTACTCAATGATCGTCTTGAACATGCTATCGAACATGCCAAACGCTTTGACAAATACTTTGCACTCATTTTCTGTGATCTGGATAACTTCAAACCCATTAACGATACCCACGGTCACTCCATTGGGGATGAAGTGCTCAAACATATTGCCGGTATTATGAAATCGGCTTTACGCAAGAACGACACCATCTGCCGTTTCGGGGGTGATGAGTTTGTAATCCTGATAGAAGAACTTAAATCTCTTAAGAGCCTCAAAACCGTTCTTGAGAAGATCCGTACACGTGTCAATCAACATTTCACAATCAACGGTCTTGAGCTGAATGTGGGCATCAGTATCGGTGCAGCCATCTACCCCGATGATGCCCAGACTCCCGAAGAGATCCTCACTGCAGCCGACAAAGCCATGTACGAAAGCAAACAGGAGGGGAAGAACCGTATTGCATTCTATGGCAGTTATGAGAATTTTACCTGCAGCAATACCTACGCTTTAGTCTAAGCCAGGCATTTCTTTGCATTTGCAATATCTTCTTCGATCTGCACTTTAAGCTTCTCAAGGGTTTCGAACTTTCTATTCCTGCGTAACAGTGCTTTGAACTCCAGCATAACCTGCCCCTCGACACTCCCGATATCCTCACCGATAATATGTGTTTCCACGGCAAATGAACCATCCGTACTCACCCGGTGTCCGAGGAAACTGACAGAAGGATGCCAGGACTTGCCTATCTTTGTCCGGCTCGCATAGACCCCTTCCAAAGGAAGCTGATAATGCTCCACCTTCAAATTCAGCGTAGAAACCAGAGATTCTCTGCCAAGCCCCTGGCCTGGGACCACCCTCCCCTCTATGGCGTAAGACCTTCCAAGCAGTTTATTGGCCATGAAGATATTGCCTTCACGCAGATAGGCTTTGATGGTCCTTGAATGCACCGGTACGCCTTCAAGAGATATCTCATTGACGATGACCACCTCTTTGTCAAAAAGCTCTCCCAGTGTTTCAGCGTTGCCCGCCTTTTCTTTTCCGAAAGCAAAATCGTAACCTACTACAATACGCTCCAAGTGGGGGAAATCCTCTTTGAGTTTTGCAACGAAATCTCTCGGACTCAAAGACCTGATCTTGTCAAAAAAGTAGAAACAGCAGATTTTGTCCGTATAGCGGGAGCGTTTGTACCCCGGCGTAAGATATCCGCCGTTGCGCTCTATGATCACAATGGCATCCACATCGGCAGTCACCTGCCTGTGCGCCAGATGCATACCGTCAAAGGAGCCGATGGCAATGGATCTGATATTGTTTTGTATTTTCAATTTATTTCCCTTTTGGTGTGCAATTGCACACCCTACGCTTTTATGAAATGGTAGAGGTACTCCCTGTTTCCCTCTTTGCCTGCCAGGGTTGAGAGTGCCTGAAACTCTTCTTCCCATCCCAGGCTTAATGCCTCTGCTTCAAAAACCTCTTTTTTTCTGGCAATAGCATCGAGATCCTGCACCACACCTCTGCTGTCTCTTTTGGCATCTTTACCCACTTCGAACTGTGGTTTGTACAGAATGATGATATCAGTACCCTTTTCTGCCAAACGGTCAATATCGGTCATGATCTGCAAAATAGAGATGAATGAAACATCACAGGTGATCATTTCATAGGCTGTTTCTGCGTTGAAATCACGGATATCCGTCTCCTCATATACACTGACCCTCTCATCGCTGCGTATGGAAAGATGCAATTGCTCTTTCCCCACATCCACACAGGTGAGCGAAGCAACACCATTCTCCAGTACGATCTGGGCAAAGCCTCCTGTACTCGAACCGATGTCAAGTGCATTTTTCTGCGCTATCTTGACAGGATGTTCGGCCAGAAAACTTTCCAGTTTTCTGGCAGCACGACTGACATAGAACTTTGCATCTGCTACTTCAACCTGTGAATTCGCATCGATCTTTACCGAGGGTTTCGCCTTTTTGCCGTCTACAGTCACTTGTCCGCTTTTAATAGCCTCCAACGCACGGTTACGGCTCTCAAAATAGCCCTCTTCTACCAGATATTTGTCCAGTCTCACAGCATTGCCCTCATTTCATCTTCCGTCAGGGTCGGTACTCCCAGACTTTCCGCTTTCGCCAATTTTGACCCGGCATCTTCTCCATAGATCACAAAATCAGTTTTCCTGGATACAGATCCACTTACTTTTGCTCCCAACTCCTCAAGCATCTCCTTGATCTTCCCACGGCTCTCACTCATTGTTCCTGTCAGCACTACAGTCTTGCCTTTGAAAGGGTTCTCTTTGGCTTCCACTTTCTCTTCAACGGTAGGCTGTATTATTTCAAAAAGTTTAAGTACCTTTTCCCTGTTGACCCGCATAAATTCCAATAAGGAATTGGCCATCTCTTTACCGATACCGTCGATGGCTACGATCTCTTCATACTTCGCATCAACGATACCAAGACCGAATTCCAGCGCCAGAGCCCTGCTTGCCACTTCGCCGATATGCTCAATGCCCATCGCGTTGATGAGCCTGTGGAGCGGTACCCCTTTCGTCGCAGCAATAGCATCGAGCAGATTGTTGATCTTCTTCTCTTTGAAACCCTCAAGATCAGCCAGGTCTTCATAGGTCAGGCTGTAGAGGTCCAGCATATCGTGTATCTTCCCCTCTTTTACCAGCTGTTCGACGATCTTGGCTCCAAGTCCGTCGATATCCATACAGCCTTTCTTGGCAAAATGGATGATGGCGTTGACCACTCTGTCAGGGCAGGAGAGATTCTGGCATTTGATCAGAGCACCCTCATCCAGCAATTCACTTCCGCAGGTAGGACAGTGCGTCGGTCGTTCGACCGGTATTTCATCCCCGGTTCTTCTTTCCACCAATACTTTGGTGATCTTGGGAATTACATCTCCGCTTCGTATGATGATCACATGGTCACCGATACGGATGTCTTTACGCTCGATCTCGTCAAAATTATGCAAAGTGGCACGGCTGACCAGCGCTCCTTCTATGTTCACCGGTTCTATCTCAGCCACAGGGGTGATCACTCCCGTACGGCCGACCTGGAGCGTGATCGCCCTGATTTTCGTAACCTTTTCGACAGCCGGGAATTTGTAGGCACACATCCACCTGGGGAACTTCACCGTATACCCGAGCTCTTCCTGTTTTTCGATCTCATCAACCTTTATGACCATTCCATCCATCATCATGGGGATCTCGTCACGTTTGGAGATGAGGAATTGATAGAATTCCTCTATGTCGTCAATAGTTTTGCATGCCTCATGGTATGGCGGCCTCAAAAAGCCCTGCGCATAGACAAATTCCATCTTTTGCGAAAGCCTCTTGTATTCAAGCATATTCTCCCCGACTCCCCAGGGATAGAAGACGAGTCTGCGTTTTGCCGTCACAGAAGAGTCAAGCTGCCTGAGACTTCCCGCGGCGGCATTGCGCGGATTGGCAAAAGGGGACTCCCCTTCTTTGAGACGCTCTTCATTGATCTTCTCAAAGTCATCTTTACGGATGACCACTTCACCGCGTATCTCTATCAGCCCCGTATAGTCGATGAGAAGCGGTACAGAGCGGATGGTACGCACATTGTCGGTCACCTCCTCCCCCACAACCCCGTCACCACGCGTAATGGCGCGCAGAAGCTTACCATCGTCATAGAGCAGATTCATACTCGCCCCGTCGAATTTCGGTTCGCAGAAGTAGTCACACTCTCCTACGTTCTTCTCGACCCGGTCCAGCCACTCCTGTACCTCTTCTTTGCTGAAGACATCCTCCATACTCCACATACGCTTGATATGCTTTGCCTTGCTGAACTCGTCACGCACTACACCGCCAACCCGTCTGGTCGGGGAATCCTCCACCACTTTGTCGGGATGCTCTGTCTCATAATCGAGCACTTCATGATAGAGCCTGTCATACTCTTCATCGGTAGCAACAGGATTATCTTCCACATAATAGGCATAGGCCCATTTTTTCAGTGTTTTTACGTTGGCTATATATTCATCATAGGTCATAGTTTGTAGTGTACTTTCTCTTTTTTTCCATAGAATTTCGCCCCTGTATGCAAAAGATAGACATCATGAAATGCCTTGTTCCTTGCCAGAAGCTCTCTGGCTTTCATTCGGTATGCCGCTTTGGTTCCCTCTTTGGCTCTGGTTTCAAAACCGATCACATTCTGTCCCTTGGCCCTTGCAATGAAAATGGCCCGTTCCAGATGGAACTTTTGTGAAATGATTATATACTTTTTGAGATCAAAAATCGCTTCGGCTCGTACCATACGCTTATGCCAATGCTTCTTGAACAGCCAGGGCCTGATAATGCTCTTTGACATCGTGACATCGTACGATACTTGCACCGTTCTCCACTGCTTTAAGATGGATAGCCAGTGTTCCGGGAAGCCTCTCCTCCGTACTGGCAGGAATAATTTTGTCTATCATCGATTTACGGCTGGCCCCTATGAGCACTTCACAGCCAAAATGCCTGAAATGACCAAGGTTCCTCAAAAGAGTCAGATTATGTTCCAGCGTTTTGCCAAAACCGATACCTACATCGAGAATGATATCTTCCCGTTTCATCCCTGCCGCTTCACACCTGGCAATGCGCTCCTGAAAAAAAGTATCGACTTCAACCATCACATCCTCATACTGCGGATCATTCTGCATGGTTTGAGGCGTTCCTTTCATATGCATGATGCAGAGTTTCGCACCGTACTGCACTGCCAGTCTGATGATCTCTTCATTGGCGGCACCTGTAATATCGTTAATGAGTATAAATCCGCTTTCAAGTGCATACTCTACCACCAAAGGCGTATAGCTGTCTATGGAAAAGATGGCTTTTTCAAAAAGTTTTTCGGCAGCTATGGCATCACAGATGGGTTTGATACGTTCCAGTTCAACAGACGTACTTACCGGTTCTGCCCCCGGTCGGGAAGAGACCGCACCGATATCGATGAGTTCCGCCCCTTCTTCTATCATTTGTTCAATACGCTCTACTGCTTCACTCTCCTGAAACCTGCTGCCTGCAAAAAAACTGTCGTCATTGGCATTGATAACACCCATGATCTTTGTGGGATATATTTTAAGAGACAAAAACTTTTTAAGCTCAGCCGCAACGGCTTTGAGCCCGAAAGGCTGTGCCAGCTCTTTGCGGGAAAGCAGTTCCATATGTTTTCTGCTACCTATGAGAATACAGTCATAGGCAGGTTTTTCACAGAGTATCACACCGCCGGGTACAGCAAGCTCCGCACCGATACTTAGCGCATCCTGCTTTAGAATGTTTGCCGCAGGGGTTTTGAGGTCCTTGATATAGAAATAGAAAAGCTCCATTTTCTTTGCCATAATGGCAATACCGCCGCTCTCCACACCCAGTCTTCTCAGTGCAGCTTTTTTGTCTGCAATATTTCCAAATTTATATATATACATATCAACCCTTTATCAATCACACGAAGTGTGCCTTCTGTCATGGCGAACACCCTTGCACCCCACTTACGCTTTAGCGACGGAGGGTATCGGAATTTAGCTCCAGAAAAGCGAAGCGATTCGAGAGCCATGACGATTTTTTTGCTTCGTTTTTTTCTAAAAAAAATGAAGAGAGAAACAACGCCTCAAGTCAAATAAAAGGAAATACAAAAAAACAAATATAAATATTTTACCGTTTTTTTCTTGCCAAAAGTTTCAACAGCAGCGTAGTCAACACAAACTGCGAAGGAGACCCCACATCAAGCGCTATAAAAGCGTTGGAAAAGAGTATCAGTGTCTTTTCATCCAGATCATACTGCTGCGACCGTATAGCCTCTTTGGAAATGCTCTCTATCAAAAGCTTCATCGCTTTGGCATCGGTACGTTTATGGGACTGAATAAATTCATAAACCGTTGCCAGACTGAGCTGCGGCAGGTCCAGCCCCAGGTCTGCCTCGGTTCTCTCTTCATTGAGGACTACAATGGGCAGACGGGAACGAATAGTGGAGAGGATGGTTGCTTTGCTCGGTGTGACAAGAATGAATTCTTTTTTGGCCGGCGGCTCCTCTATGACCTTGAGCAGTTTGTTCTGAACGATGGGGGTGAATATCTTGGCGGCAAGAATGATGACCGTTGTCTCTTCGCTCGCCATATAGGCTTTTTCTATGACCAGCCTGGCATCATCGACAGAGAAAGCTTTTTCACCTTCGATTATCTTGACGATACGTTCCGTTGTCACGGCAGATTCAAGTGCCAGAATCGTACCTTCAAGATCGTTACTGATGAGTATCTGGCTGTGTAATCTCATCTTCAGAGTTCCAGATCTCCAAAGAGTGCTGCAGAAAGTGTCGCATCGAAAAGCTTATAGAGCTGCAGCAGTTTGATATCCAGAAGCGGGTCCGAGGAACGGAAAGCAAAACTGTTCTGAACCTCTTCATCCATGATCCAGAGAAAACTATCCTCATTTCTGTAGGCTATCTTCGTATAGGGGTGGTCACCTTTACCAATGTACCAGATATAGTATCCGTTGGGGTAGGAGATCTCGAACATATCTTCAAGCAGCTGTATATTTTCTGTGGATTTCAGAGATTTGAGACTGGGAAAACACTTATTCAGACTATAGACAGGAAGCAAAGGCCTGTTCTTGCCAAGATCGTTGACACTGTTGATGATATACTGTCCGAACCATTTATGATGCTCGTCCGTCACGACCAGTACGGTCTTGCCCTCAAGCATCTGTGAAACGGCCGATTTCACCAGAGGGGCCCACTCGTAACGATACTCTTCCATCCACGAGAAGTCAGATTTCTCGTTTCGTATCGTTTCAAGGGTCCAGGCCAGCAGTTCTTTCATCATCTGATATTATTTATCCAGTCCGTAGGCTTCATGCAGCGCACGGATGGCCAGTTCGCCATACTTCTCATCAATGATCATCGAGATCTTGATCTCTGAAGTGGAGATCATCTGAATGTTGATGTTGCTGTCCGCCAATACGGTAAAGGCCGTAGCCGCAACACCCGAGTGTGACTTCATACCCACACCGACCACAGAAACCTTACAGACATGCTCATCAAAGTCCACACCCTGGATCTCATGGTTAAAGGTCTCTACCAGCTTTTTGGCATTCTCCAGTTCACTTTGGGGAACGGTAAACCCGAGGTTGGTCAAACCGTCCGTTCCGACATTCTGAATGATCATATCTACATTGATGTTCGCATCCGCCAGTGCAGAGAAGATCTCCGCCGCGATCCCCGGTCTGTCCACGACACCCCTGAGTGTTACCCTTGCCTGATTTTTATCCAGCACTACACCGCTGACCATGACTGCTTCCATATTCTCATTCTCCTTCGTTATCAATGTACCTTTGTCATCACTGAAACTGCTTTTTGCATAGAGTTTCACATTCAACTTCTTCGCCAGTTCAACCGAACGGTTCTGCAATACTTTGGCCCCCAGCGAGGAAAGTTCAAGCATTTCGTCATAAGATATGGTATCGAGTTTTTTGGCATGGGGCTCGATACGCGGATCGGTCGTATAGATACCATCCACATCCGAATAGATCTCACACTGATCTGCCTTCAGTGCAGCAGCCAGAGCAACAGCGGAGAGGTCCGAACCTCCACGGCCCAGCGTCGTGACCGAACCGTTCTTATTGATCCCCTGAAAGCCTGCTACGACTATTATCTTCCCCTCTTTGATGGCATTCTGCATCGCTTTGGGGTCGATCGATTCGATCCGTGCATAGGTATGGGTATCATCTGTAACAATCCCTGCCTGGCGCCCTGTCATGGCCTGGGCATCATAGCCTTTGGCCTGCAGTGCAATGGCAAGCAGTGCTGCAGTGATCCTCTCACCGGAGCTCAACAGCATATCCATTTCTTTCTTTGCAGGACTCTTACTGAAATGTTCCGCATACTCTATCAGCTTGTTCGTCTCACCACTCATGGCTGAAACGACAATAACCAGGTCATGCCCCTCATCCCGAGCTTTGGCCACACGGTTCGCTACATTCTCAATGCGGTCCAGTCCGCCCACGCTTGTACCACCATACTTCTGTACGATCAACATAAAAATATTTCCTTACTACAAATTTACACTGTTTTAGAACAGTACTCTACGTCTTTAGATTAAACCCTCTTTAATGAAGTGATCTATTACTCTGCGATACACTTTACGTTTAAAATAGGTCACCTTTTGGAACAGCTCATCATACTTGACAAACGTATACTCTTTAAACTCCGGGATCTCAAATGCCTGCAGGTTTATCTGTGCATCCTCTTTGAGGCGGACCAGAAAATATTTCTGTGTCTGGCCGTCAAAAGGGTACACTTTCCCCCTTGCTGTTTTAGGAAAATCGTATGTGATCCACTCTGGGAATTCCCCCAGTATCTCAACGTTGTTGCATCCTATTTCCTCAAGCAGCTCTCTATAGAGTGCATCTTCAGGCGTTTCCCCCTCATCGATGCCGCCCTGGGGGAACTGCCACGCATTTCTGATGTCGGTTCGATGTGCGACGAAAAACTCACACTTTTCCGGATATTTAGAAGAGAGTATGACGGCTGCAACATTGGGCCTGTAGCTCTTTTTGTTTTGCATACTAATAACTCATCTTCGATAATTTTTTAAAAATGAGGTCTCTTGACATGAGACCCCCTCCAATTTAGAGACAAACTCCAAAATTTCTGATATGATTCTATCTAAAATTCGGTTACAGCCATTTGAAAAGAGTATAAAATATTGTTAGCCTATATTCACATTCCCTACTGCGACTCCAAATGCCACTACTGCAGTTTCAACTCCTATGTTGACAAGTTTGACACACGCAGCGACTATATGCAGGCACTCTACAGTCAGCTCGCATTTGAACTGGAACGTTTTGATGCAAACAAAGGGAGTATCGAAACCCTTTTTATCGGAGGAGGAACACCTTCAACAGTCCTACCGGAACTTTACGAGCCGATCTTCGAACTGCTTAAGCCCTATTTGCGAAAAGATGCGGAGATCACTACCGAAGCCAACCCCAATTCCTCCACAGAAGCCTGGCTTTCAGGGATGAGATCACTCGGTGTCAACCGCATCAGTTTCGGTGTACAGAGCTTCGATGCAGACAAACTCAAAGCACTCAACCGTGCCCATACTCCAAAACAGGCCAAAAAAGCCGTACTTGCTGCCAAAGAGCTTGGTTTTGAACACATATCGCTTGATCTTATCTATAACTATCAGGGAGATACAAAAGAACTGTTATCGGACGATATCCGACAGGCATTTGAACTGCCTGTCGACCATATTTCTGCCTATGAGCTGACCATTGAAGGCGGGACAAAGTTCTCTTCTACTCCCGAAGCGAGACAGGAGAATGAGACACTGGCATTCTTTGTGACTAACGAGATCAGAAAACGGGGATTTACCCCTTATGAGATCTCCAATTTTGGCACCTATCAGAGCCGTCACAACAAAGGCTACTGGAAACTGGAAAATTACCTTGGTGCCGGTGCCGGGGCTGTCGGTTTTCTCAGGGATACCCGCTATTACCCGCAAACAGATATCGACAGTTATATTAGAGATCCGTTGCAGATCACCGAAGAGCATCTCAGTCAGGAAGAGTTGTTGACCGAGAAAATATTTTTGGGTCTGCGCAGCAATACCGGTATTGAAAGATCGATCCTGACTTCAGAGATGAAAAAAAGGGCAGACTTGCTTTATAGAGAAAAAAAACTTGAATATGATGGAAGCCGCTACTATAATAAGAATTTTTTCCTCAGCGACGAGCTGGCGCTCTATATTTTAGAATAATTTGATAAAATACACCCAATCAATTTAAAGGCATTCGATGTTTGGCATAGGTTTTACCGAAATACTTCTCATCTCTATCATTGCGATCCTCTTTTTGGGACCGGATAAACTTCCTGAAACAATGGTTCAGATAGCAAAATTCATCAAGGGGGTCAAAAAGACCGTTGGTGATGCAAAAAGTGCACTCGACGAAGAGATGCGCATTGCCGACCTGAAAGAGGAAGCGCTCAATTATAAACAACAGCTCGACTCTGCGACCGATGAGCTTAAAAGCTTCAAGAACATCGGCCTGGACGACATGGATGATCTTCTTCACGATACCGATACCGACGGGACAAACAAACCTGCCAAAGGCTCTCCTCCGGCAGATGAGGCACCCGTCACTCCGGTAGAAGCCCCCAATGATACAGTGACCTTCAAGAAAAAATCCAAAAAAAAGAAAAAGACCGACAAAGAAAACGATGCCGGCAGTGAAAACAAAGCTGCAAAAAAGAACAAAAACGAGAAGAGTGAGGACAAAGCCTGATGTTTGATGATCTCCGTCCCCACCTGGTCGAGCTGAGAAAAAGGCTCGGGCTTTCTGTCCTTTCCGTTTTTATCGCATTCATTATTGCTTTTACTTTCCATAACCAGATACTTTCCTGGATCACACAACCGCTGAACAACGCCCTTGTTGAAGTAGGACGTATCATCGAGTCTCAGGAAAAAGCGACCTGGACCATGAAGTCTGATGAAGTCAATGTAACGAAAACTCCGGCCGTACAGGCAGCTGAAAAACTGAAGGACAACCTCTACGAAGCAGCCAAAGCAGCCGACCCTAAACTGGCTCCCCTGCTCAAGAATGCAGCCGATGCAGCCGAATCACTCGATAAGATCATCACAAAACGTGATGTTGAATCAGCACGCCCGAACCAGCACAACTTCGAAGGAAAGATCACAACCCATCAGGTTGGTGGTGCCTTCTTCGTTGCGCTGAAAGTGTCTTTCTTTGCCGGGCTTCTGGGTGCCATGCCTTTCATTCTCTATCAACTCTGGCTTTTTATCGCTCCGGGGCTCTACAGCAATGAGAAAAAAATGGTTATTCCCTTTGTGGTCGGCGGTTCGGTCATGTTCTTCATCGGGGTTATGTTTGCCTATTATATCGTTACACCGTTCGGTTTTCAGTTCCTGATCACCTTCGGGTCTTTCCTCTATACCCCGTTCATCAACATCGAGGATTACGTAGGCTTCTTTACCAAAATCATGCTGGGCTTCGGTGTGGCATTCGAACTGCCTGTCTTTGCCTATTTCCTTGCCCTGCTTGGCCTGGTAACGGACCGTACGCTGATAGACTTCTTCAAGTATGCCATCGTCATCATCTTTGTGCTTGCCGCGCTCCTGACACCGCCGGATATCCTGACGCAGCTGTTGATGGCCGCACCGCTTGTCATCCTTTACGGTATCTCCATTCTCATCGTTCGTATGGTCAATCCGGAGAAAAGCGAAGATGACGGAGAGGATGAAAAAGAAACAGAAAGCAAAGAGACAGCATCCGAAAAGTTGCTTCCCGATGAGTTAGACAAACCGTAAATGTTCCCCAATGAACTCTCGGCAGAACTGCTGACAAAGAACTACGATTATGAACTCCCGGAGGGGTTCATAGCTACAGAACCCGTGCACCCCAGAGACGATGCCAAACTACTGGTGTATGACAGGAAGAGTGATACGGTCACTCACACTACTTTCAGACACCTGCTTGATTTTCTCCCCGAAACATGCAGTATCTTCCTTAATGACACACGTGTCATCAAAGCACGCATCTTCGGACACAAGCTCTCCAAAGATGGTCAGGGGGGAGGCAGAGTGGAACTGCTTTTCAACAAACCTCTGGATGCCCACCGTTATCTCGTCCTGATACGTGGCAAGGTCAAAGAAGGAACGCAGCTTCTTTTTGACGACAGCCTGACAGCAACGGTCACAACCCTCAACAAAGATGGCTCGCGTATCGTTACTTTCACCCGCCACGGCAAAGAGATACGCTTCGAAGAACTGGTACAAATACTCGATGAGATCGGTCATATTCCCCTGCCTCCCTATATGCAGCGAGAGGACAATGCTGAAGATGAAAAAGATTATCAGACCCTCTTTGCCAAAAATGCCGGAGCAGTTGCCGCGCCTACCGCCTCCCTGCACTTTACCCCTGAACTCTTCGAAGCGTTACAGCAGAGGCACAAAACACACAAGGTCACACTGCATGTCGGTGCGGGCACTTTCAAACCCGTTGAAGCGAAGAAAATACTGGACCATCCGATGCACTCAGAATACTTCGATATTCCACCGGAAGCAGCAAAAGTACTTGACAGCGACACAGAGATCCTCGCTATCGGTACCACTGTGACAAGGACCATAGAGTATTATGTCCGTACAGGCAAAAAAGAAGGAGAGTGCGACCTTTTTCTCAACCCGCACAATCCGCCTCAAAGAGTCACCCATCTACTCACCAATTTCCATCTGCCCAAAAGTACGCTTATTATGCTCGTAAGTAGTTTCATTGGAAGAGAAAAAACGTTACAATTATATAAAGAGGCTATCGAAAAGAACTATCGTTTTTTCTCGTACGGGGATGCGATGCTCATACTCTAAAGGAGTTTCAATGAAAACAGCAGCTTACCTATATTATTTTTCTTTTCTGCTCATTTTGGCATTTCTCTTCAGCGGATGTTCACCCAAACCCTACAGCTATCCAAACTATGATATTATCGAACCCAAAAAAGTATGTCAACCCAACAGGGAGAACATTCAGAAACTGCTTAACCAGTATTTGGGAAAACCCTATATCTGGGCAGAGGAAGGGCCTTACGCCTTCGACTGCTCTGGTCTGACCTACAATATTTACGGATCAATGGGGGTACAGTTGCCAAGAACCGCCTGTGAACAGGCAAAAGTGGGAAAGACCGTTGCATTCAAGGATCTTACATACGGCGATCTCATCTTCTTCGGCTCAACAAACAAACGGAGCAAACGCATCAACCATGTGGGTATGTACCTGGGTGGCGGATGGTTCGCACAAGCCAGCAGCAAGCACCGAAAAGTAGTGATCAGCAGCTTTGAGAAAGAACCCCGGTACAGGAAGCGTGTCAAAATCTGCAAGCGATATATGAGCAAAGATGAAAGAGCCTTTTATATGAACTGCAGTGCACCGTTGAAAAAAATGAAGATCTCGAGTACCTACGATACCACTCCATGGCAGCCGGGGATGACAATCCCAAAAAAGGCAGTACCGTCAAGAGGATAAAGGCTGTTTTAAAGCCTTTACTCTATAATGCATTTTAATAAAAATTTAGCAAAGGCAGATGGAATGCTGATATCCAGGCAAATGCTCATTATTATATTATCTTCCATTTCACTTTTAGTCATCACGGCATGTAAACCCTCACCCCATCCCAAACATCCGCACTACGAGATCGAAAAGCCCAAAGTAAAATACCCTGCCCATAAAGAAAGCCTCGAAAAAATGGTGAAAGAACTCAAAGGAAGTCCCTATGTCTGGGCAGAGGAAGGTCCGAACCAATTCGACTGTTCCGGCTACACCTACTATATGTACGGCAGTATGGGGATCAACCTGCCAAGAACCGCCAGAGAACAGGCCAAAGTCGGTAAGTACATCAAACCCTCCGAGCTCAAATACGGTGACCTGATCTTCTTCGATACCACCAAACGCCGCAACGGGAAGATCACACATGTCGGCATGTACCTTGGGGACGGCTGGTTCACACATGCCAGCACAACGAAGAATGAAGTAGTCTACTCCAACCTCCGTACCTCTCCCTATTACAAGAAACGTTTGCGTATCTGCAGACGCTATCTGCCTCAGACAAAACAGACCAGCCTTGCCCAGACATCAAAAAAGGCAACTCCATGGAAGACCAACGACTTAAAGCAGCTTAAACAAAGTACGGGCACCAAGGTTGACCGGAAGGCAGTACCACCAAGACCGGTAATAGACAACAGCAGGGAAAAAGGTTCTTTCTATGTACAGGTGGGCTCTTTTGGCGGCTCCCCAAAAAGTGCACTGCTCTATAAGATCAGAAGACTGGGATACACCTACAAGATCATAAAATTCCCACGTAACGGTAAACAGATATCCAAACTGCTCATAGGCCCGTACAAATACAAAACAACAGCACTGGGCATCCTGCCAAAGGTCAAACAAGAGATAGAGCCCGGCGCATTCATTGCGGAGATCCTCTAAGGTTCACCTCTAAGTTTTCAGGCCGCCTTTTGAGCCGAAGGAGAAAGATACTCCTCTATAGCTTTTTTCAAGACCGAAAGCTCGCGATGGTACTCTTCGATGTAATCCGTCAGCAGTCCGAAGTTTCTGTAGAGGATCGCCTGATGTATCCTGTTCACTACTTCAAGCATATCGTAAGCACCTATGGCTCCGGTAAGTCCTCTCATATCAATACAGAGCATTTTGATCTGCTCATAGCGATACTCCTCCACCAATTTTTTAAAAAGAAGATCACTGTTCCCGTATGCTTCAAAGAATTCATGCAATACTTCCCTGTAAAGAACATCACTTCTGTTCGCATATTCAATACCCTTTCTGATATCCAGACCTTTGAGGAGCATCTGGTCTGCTCTGGGAACTGCAGGAATGTTTGAAGCTGTATGTGTTGCACCATTCTTCGACAGGAACATCGCCAAAGCCGTATAGAGTTTCCCTATATTGAGCGGTTTGGCCAAAAAGGCATTGAGTCCGCATGCATACATTTTCTCGATCTCACTATCAAGCACCAGTGCCGTAAACGCTACGATCGGGAGTCTGTCAAAGTCATGATCCTTCCGTATCAATTCCGTAGCAGAATATCCGTCCAGAACAGGCATATTGATATCCATCAGCACAAGATCGAATGTCACTTTCCTCTCCTTGATCATATCAACCGCCTTTTGTCCATTGTTGGCGATACTGACCTTGACTCCTGCCGGGACCAAAAGTGCGGAAAGGACTTTCTGGTTGATCACATTGTCTTCCACGATCAGAATATGCCTGCCCCTAAAGTCTGTGAAACTGCTTTGGCTGATACCTCTGCTCTCCTGTATTTCTGATTTGTATGTTTTTAGTGCCTTAACTTCCCAGGTATTTTCCTCTGCTGTATCAGGAACCGTTATATTATACATATTCACGATCATTTCAAAAATCCGTTCCTGGTTAA
Organism: Sulfurovum lithotrophicum; assembly: GCF_000987835.1. Classification (NCBI taxonomy): domain Bacteria; kingdom Pseudomonadati; phylum Campylobacterota; class Epsilonproteobacteria; order Campylobacterales; family Sulfurovaceae; genus Sulfurovum; species Sulfurovum lithotrophicum. The sequence continues at coordinate 1,831,266 of NZ_CP011308.1, forward strand.
GCGGTGTATAAAGATCGACATCGATGATCTCGTCAGAAAAATGTGCCTCGTCTACATGCAGAAGGGAATTGACAGAGATCACCTTAAGGTCTTTATTATTTTTTATCTTGCCAAGATAATTGACCAGTTTATGTGAGAATACAGAATGGTACAGGACTACGATGTCATACGGTGCAAGGTTGGGCATTTGCTGCAAAAATACCTCTTTTGACATGACCCTGACCTCGTGTCTGAAGTAGGCAAAGGTCTTTTTGATCGCCAAGGCCGCATTGTAATTATTTTCAACGATAAACACTTTTTTAGTCGTCAATGTTTTTTCCGGAAGGCGGTACATACGTTTATTATGCTTATCATACAACTCGAACGGCAGGGTCATTGTAAAAGAGGTCCCCTTGCCTGCATGACTCCATATGGTCAGCTCCCCACCCATCATCTTTACCAGTTCATGGGAGATAAAAAGTCCCAACCCCATGTAACTGCTGTTTTCTTCATCATAATACGGATCAAAGAGAGTAGCTATCTCTTCCCGGCTCAATCCTTTCCCCGTATCGGTAAACTGAAACTGCAGTTCAAGATTTTCTTCATAGGTTGTGAACATTTCTATCTCAAGCCTGAGCTCTTCGGTGTTCAATCTGGACATCATATATTCAAGGACACTGTTGAGTACCTGCCCCAGGCGAAGAGAATCTCCAACCAGCAGACGCGGTACATTGTTGTTTATATCAAAAATAAGATCAACCCTGCTTCCTTTATATTTATTACAGATATATCCGGAGACCTCATTGAGAACATTGTTTAAGTTGAACTTGGCATTCTCGATATGAACCTTGTCCGATTTAAGCTGCAGAAATACCAGAAGATCAGTGGTAACGGCAAGCAGTTTATCTTCAATATCTTCTTTCGTATCGGCTGTCTGTACTGCCGATTCTTTTGTATTTTCAGGTTCTTCTTCCTTCTTTTTGAGTGTTTTGGTCACCATATCATAGATATTCTCGCTTATATTACTCAAAAAAAGTGCCTGCTCCTTTTCCATTTCAAGCTGCCTGTCCAGAATATTTTCATAAACTTTTCCTATCTTTTTTCGCTGCAGGGAAGAGACAAAGAGGATCAGTACACCAACGGCAGCCATCCCAAAAAGGGCTATCCATATCCATAATGCATTTATATTGTCAGAAGGTATATCTTCCCTTCCATACGCTAATGTAAACAACATTGGCAGCCATACAATAGTCCACTCTTTCCTCATTTCCCTGTCCTTTTTGATTTTTAGATATATTCTATCATAAAAAAAAACAGTATATCCTCTGTATGCATTACTATTTTGCTATAATCACACTATGAAATCAGCAGCCATAGATGTAGGACTCAAACGTATCGGTACCGCGATCTGTCTGGACGGGAAGATCGTCATGCCCCAGAATGCCATTTTACGCAAGAATCGAAATCAGGCGGCACGCGATGTTGTTGCTTTTTTAAAAGAATGGGAGATAGATATGCTCGTAGTAGGTCTTCCCAAGGGTGGTGCAGGCGAAGAGGAGATGGAACGGCGTATTCGGCACTTTGTCTCTCTTCTTGAGCTGGACATTCCCGTGGTCTACCAGGATGAACAGGGCAGCAGCTTTGAAGCCAAAGAGCTGACCAAAGGCGATTTCAAACACAAAAGGGACGGACGACTCGACTCGGTAGCAGCCAAGATCATTCTGGAGCGGTATTTATCAATTTAATTTACAGTTTTCGCTTCAGATTATGAATGCGCCCGTACGCATAGTCAATAGTCTTTTTATTCACTTCGCCACTTTTAACCAGTGACTTAACTGTTTCTACAAGTTTTTTGGTACTCACCGTTTTGTTTGGGTCAAGCTGGTTGCCAAAAAGTAACATATCATCCCCCGCATTGATGGCCAACTTGAGCGTATTTCTCAAACCGTACTTTTTGCTGATAGCCCCCATCTGCAGATCATCGGTGATGACCACACCGTTGAAAGCGAGTTTTTTCCGCAAAAGGCCATTGACAGTTTTATTCGAAAGGCTTGCCGGGTATCTGGCATCTAGTTTTTGGTTGAAAACATGCGCGACCATGACGGTATCGGCTTTTTTGTTCAGTAGCCTATAGGGTTCCAGCTCCGCTTTTTTCCACAGGTTCGTCACATCGACAAATCCTTTATGTGTATCACCCACGGAAGAGCCGTGTCCGGGAAAATGTTTCAGCGATGTCAGTACCCCGTAACGATGCATCGCATCGATGAAGGTACTTGCATAAGCCGCGACTGTTTTTGGGTCTTTCCCGAAAGAGCGCCCAAGCCCGTGGATCACATGGTTTCTGGAATTGATATCCAGATCGACCACCGGAGCAAGGTCATAGTTGATCCCCACAGATTTGAGCTCCTTTGCCATTTTCCCATACGTTTTTTTGATCTGCCTTTGATCCATCTTGATCACATCGGATGCCTTGGGAAAGTTGCCGTAAAAACCGTATCTGCTTTTGAGACGCTGTACCTTTCCCCCTTCCTGGTCCACAGCGATCAGAAGTTTTCCGTCATAAGAGCACCTTTGCAGTTGGGCAGTCAGTTTTTTCAGCTGTTGTCTGTTTGCGATATTCTTGGGTTTGCTTTTATCGACAGGATTGTAATCAAACAGTATGACCGCACCGATATGGTATTTACGGATATCCTGACAGATCTGACTGTTTTTGGGTGCAGAGGTTCCGTGAAACCCTACCATGAGCATCTGCCCTATCTTCTGGTCCAGGGAAAACCCGGCCCAAAGTGATGTTACAGCTATAACCGCAACCATGAAAAATATTTTTTTCATTATTTTCCTTAAATTTCTCGTTCTTGCTTTTCATATTCTACTATTCTCTTATTAGTGTTCGGTTAAACTACTTGTTTTATAATTCCTCCATAAGAGCATCAGAAGGAAGCAAATTTCATTCTCCCCTGACTTGAATTTGTGTCTCCCTTTTTTATAGATTTTTTTCCTCCTCCTTTTAAAACTTCTAGATGCTCTTTATTCATACAAAAATCTCACTTACCCAAGCTATTCATTCAAAAAATTTCTTTTCATTACACAATTTCTACATCTTCATTAGTGTATAATGTGTATAATTAAATAAGGGTACCTCTAATAACCCTAGATACTTATAATGGGTTTTGCAAATGTGAGATTTTGCAAGAGGCTTTCAAGTCCTAGCCAAAGCTAAGACGAAGTAAGCATCTTGTGAAAGATTACGTTTGCAAAGCCCACCCTACGGGCATCACTAGCTTTTGCCTATGCGTCGTTACTCTTTCTTGACTTAGCTACGGCTAGGCCTTCAAAAGAGTGCCTAGCCTAGACAAAAGCTAGAGATGTTATGAGCATCTAGGGTTATTAGAGGTACCCATAAATTAATCAAAAAAGGCTTTTCATGAAAAAAATAATATTGTCCGTACTAATGCTATTGTCACTTTCCACATTTTCTCAGGCAAGCAGCCAACCAGTAATGAAGATCACAGACATTAACGGTGTCACGCACCAGATCACAGGTACCGATCAGGGCTTGAATATCAAAGGACTGGAAGGCAAGATCGTCTTTATAGAATTCTTCGGGCACAGATGTCCTCCCTGTCTCGCTTCGATCCCACACCTGATCGACCTGCAAAAAAAGTACAAAGACAAACTGGCTATTATCTCTGTTGAAGTACAGGGATTGAACAATGCACAGCTTAAACAGTTCGCCAAAGAAAAAGGGATGAACTATATTGTCGTTTCAGATGAAAAAGCAGGTAACTTCACAAACTATATTGGGCAAAGAGCGCAGTGGAGAGGGAGTATTCCTTTCATGGTTGCACTGGACAGAAAAGGTAATGTACAGTTCGTACAGGCAGGAATGCTTCCGGAAGCTTCTCTTGTGGAACTCATCAGACAACTTGATGCCATCAAATAATAAGTCAAGGTAAAACTTCTCTTCGTTCCTGCGAATTTGCAGGGACAAAAACGCAGTACATTTACTGCAATCTCACGAGCCCGTTCTCTATACTTATAATCCCTGCAAGTTCCGCTTCATAGACACGCTCACCGAACTTTTCAACTGTCTGGTCAAAAGTCGGCATATTTTGACAGAAATAGAAGAACTCGTCTTTTTCCACATTGCTTTCTACAGCTTGTCCAAAACGCGAAGCGAACACTTCTATATCCGTGATCGCCCTTGCCTTTTCCTGCTGAAGCAATGCATTTGTTCCTATGCTTTCGCCCAGTCTGTGGGGAAGGACAAATATCTCTTTTCCCATTTTCAAAGCGAACTCCACTGAGCGCATCGAACCGCTTTTCAAGTCTGCTTCAGTCACCACAAGTACATCTCCAAGCGCCACAACAAGTTCATTTCGCACGACAAAACTCCATCCTGTAGCCCTGAAACCATCGTTGAACTGACTGAGCATCAGACCCTCAGTCTCTATGGCCTCTATCATTTGTTTATGTACCACAGGGTAGCGTATATCCAGGCCGTTCCCGACAACGGCAATGGTATTTCCAAATCCTGCACCCTCATGGGCGATCCCATCCACACCCATCGCAGCACCGCTGACAATACACACCCCTCTTTTTGCCAAAGCATTTGCCAGCATATAGGTGTACTCTCTGGTATAGTTACTTGGACGCCTGGTTCCGACAATAGAGACTTTGGGACGCTTAAGCAGGGAGAGATCTCCCTTGAAAAAAAGCTCAGGAGGGTATTTTTTCATCTTTTCAAGTTCCGGGACAGTAAAAGGTACCAAAGCACTCATGCATTTCCTTTTTTCCAATCATAGCATCCCGGGAAAAGGAAATAGAAAAATATGTCAAATTGTCAGATAAGTCATTTTTGGAAGATCTGGTCTATATAGACCGGTTCCACATCTTTGAAGATATTGCCGGCAGTGGACAGGGCCTGCATCGTTACTTTATGGGGGTGTCCTATGGCAATGGCATAACCTTTCTTTTTGGCGATCCTCACCGCTTTCTTCAACTGGCCGTGTATGTAATCAATACGCTGGGTATTATCTATGAAAATATCTCTTGCCATATAGGTATCTCCGTACTCATGTGCGATCTTTCGTACTTTCGTTGAGCCTATGGTACGGCTGTCAATGAAGACAAAGCCCTCTTTCTTCATAATGCCGTAAAGCGTATGCATCGCCTGATAATCGTCCGTAAAGACCGAACCGGTATGGTTGTTTATGTAAACAGCTGTAGGAAAAAGTCTTCGTATCTCTTTCATTCTCGCTTCCATTTGGGCTTTGGAAAATGAGGTCCTGAGTGTCTTGTACTGCTTGTTGAACTGTCGGCTTCCCGACTCCATGGGCAAATGTATCATGTAATGTTTCAGTCCCCTGGCAAGGGTATGGCTTGACATTGAAAGATGGGAGGGAGGAAAAATGGAAGGGGTTACAGGTATTTTGAGCGCCCTGATACGGTTCAACTGTCTCTGCTTGGAAACATCATCGATGATGATCACCAGTTTCGGTTTTTTTGCACGGCAGGCCAGAGCTACTTTTTCTTTCGATTCAGAAACTGCCGACAGCTGTTCCTTTTTGACGGGAGCATCTGTTTTTGCCTTTACAGGCTTTTTTGTTTTTATGTTGGAAAAAACCCTGGATATTTTTTTATGATGCTCTGCTTTTTTATGTGAAACTTTTTGGGTACTTTTTGCGCCAGAAGAGACCTTGTCCTGCTGACCAAGGTAATACCCGAACGCTACAAGGGAGACCATAACAAAAAGTACCAACAAAAATACAAGACCTTTTTTAAAACTGCTCTTTTTTTTCTTTTTTCGGACTGTCCGTTTTTTAGTACTTTGTTTTTTGCCTGTTGCTTTTGAGGGAGTACTTCTTTTTTTTGTCACTGAAGTTTTACTGTTCTTACCGGATCGAGGTGCCATAACATCCACATAATTTTTGTTTTGAACATTATATCAAAAGTTACTTGCTTCGCTAATAAGGTCAGTGAGTATAAAGAGCATCAAGAAGTTTTAAAAGGAGGAGGAAAAAAATCTATGAAAAAGGGAGACCAAAATTTTATCAGGGGAGAATAAATCTGGTTCCTTCTGATGCTCTTATGGGGAAATTATAAAACAAGTAGTTTAACCGAAGACTAACAAGCTATTTAAAATCATACACCGTATTTTTTTGATCTTGTATAGATGCTTCTTTTTTTACCTGTGTATCATCTGTACTGTCATAAACAAATACATCTTCGATCCGGACTTTTCCACTTGCATCCGATGTCTTAACCTTAATTTCCAAAGCTCTTCTTTCAGCATCAAGCTTATCTACATAAAAACCAAAATCGGCAACTTTTTCTTCATAGTAATTATAATATACTACCTGATAAATAGTCATCTCTCCCTCTCCCTCTTGCATGTTTAAACATAATATATCAAATTTTTGTATAAAAAATAATAAACCATCGTAAATTAATTCATCAGTTTAATCTATGATAAGGTTTTTAATACGTTGAAATCAGATCAAAGAAAGGCATATAGAAATCAAAAAGAAAGCTAATATTTTTGTTGAGTTGTACGTAGATTTGAATGTTTGGGTAAGGGAGGCTACAAACTGTAGCTGACCGCACCCATCATTCAAAGATGAGTGCAAATCAACGAAAAAGATTAGTTAGTTTCCTGATCGACGATTTTGTTCGCACTGATCCACGGCATCATCGCTCTAAGCTTGTTACCTGTCTTCGTGATCAACATCTCTTTGTCATTGTTTCTTTCAGCGTTCATTCTTGGGTATCCTGCCTGACCTTCAAGGATGAAGTCTTTGGCGAATCTACCGTCCTGGATCTCTGTAAGGATCTCTTTCATCGCTTTTTTGGACTCTTCGTTGATAACACGTTTACCGGAAACATAGTCACCGTACTCAGCTGTATTTGAGATAGAGTATCTCATATCTGCGATACCGCCCTCGAACATAAGGTCAACGATGAGCTTGAGCTCGTGAAGACACTCGAAGTATGCCAATTCAGGTGCGTAACCTGCTTCAGTCAATGTTTCAAAACCGGCTTGTACCAATGCCGCTGTACCACCGCAGAGAACTGCCTGCTCACCGAAAAGATCCGTTTCAGTCTCATCTTTGAACGTTGTCTCGATGATTGCTGTTCTACCGCCGCCGATAGCTGAAGCATAAGAAAGTGCCAACTCTTTGGTTGTACCGCTTGGGTTTTGACCCACCGCGATAAGGTCAGGAATACCACCGCCTCTTACAAACTCGGAACGTACAGTATGACCCGGTGCCTTTGGTGCGATCATAGTAACATTGATATCTGCTGCCGGCTTGATACGTCCATAATGGATGTTGAACCCGTGACCGAATGCGATCGTTGCACCGGACTTCAAATTTGGAGCGATCTCGTTTTCATAGATCTCAGCCTGGTTCTCATCGGGAAGAAGGATCATAACTACATCCGCTTTTGCTGTTGCTTCGGCAACTGTCAATGTTTCAAAACCTTTGGCCTCAGCTTTTTTCCAGGAAGAACCGCCCTCTCTGAGACCGACGACTACATTTACACCGGAGTCTCTGAGGTTCTCTGCGTGCGCATGCCCCTGTGATCCAAAACCGATCATTGCTACTGTTTTTGATTTAATGATATTGATATCACAATCTTTGTCATAATATACGTTTAAAGTTGACATAATTATCCTTGATAGAGTAAAATTTCCGCGATTATACCCAAATAATACTTATTATATTGATTTTGGCACTCCTGTCCGCATAAAAATATTTTATGCTATAATTTTTCTTAATACACATTCAAGGAGGCTTTTTGATCGAATTTTTAACACAATATATCAGCTGGTGGCACTGGGTCATCCTGGGTATTCTTTTCATTATTATCGAGATGGGAACGGGTACTTTCATTACGCTTGGTTTCGGGGTCGCTGCGATCACAGTCGGCCTGCTTGACCTTCTGATCGGCATGAACTTTCTAGTACAGGTCACACTCTGGCTCATACTCTCCGTAGCCATCATCGCTTTTTTGTTCAAATATTTCAAAAAGCAGCCTACCGTTTCCAATACGGGCCAGTCCGACCAGGGGCTTGACACACTGGGAACTGTCACCAAAAGGATCGAGCAGCATGGAAGAGGCAAAGTAAGATTTGACGAACCCGTGCTGGGCAATACTGTCTGGCATGCCTCAGCGAACCAGACACTGGATGTGGGCGAACGGGTAAAGATAGAAGCAGTAAACGGGCAGCTCATCAAAGTGATGCCTGTTTCAGAATAATCATCATCAATTAAAAAGGAAGAGAAATGCAGGAAACACTTGTCATAATGTTATTGTTGGCCGCAGGGGTCATCATCACTATCTACAAAGGGATCAACATCGTTCCACAGGGCGAAGAATGGGTCGTAGAGAGACTGGGGAAGTTCAGCCGGACACTCAAGCCGGGCCTCAACATCATCATCCCCTATCTCGATGCGGTACGCCAGAAGGTCTCCACCAGAGATATCATTCTTGACATTCCGCAGCAGGAGGTCATTACCAGAGACAATGCCGTCATTCTGACCAATGCCGTCACATTCATACGTGTCACACGTCCGCAGGATGCCATTTACGGTGTGGAGGATTTCTACCTGGCGATACAGCAGCTCGTGATGACCACACTGCGTTCTATTCTTGGTGAAATGACCCTCGATGAAGCCCTTTCAAACCGTGAGCACATCAAAACCAAACTCAAAGACCAGATCATCGATGATGTTGCTGACTGGGGTGTAACCGTCAAATCGGTAGAAATACAGGACATCTCCCCTTCTGCTTCCATGCAGGACTCTATGGAGAGGCAGGCAGCTGCAGAACGTGAAAGACGTGCCATCGAAACCACGGCAGAAGGTAACAAGAACGCTGCTATTCTCGAAGCGGACGGAAAACTCGAAGCAGCCAAAAGAGAAGCGGAAGCGCAGGTCGCACTTGCCAATGCATCCGCCGAAGCAATCCGCCTGATCTCTGACAACATCAAAGACAAAGAGCTGCCGGCCATGTTCCTTTTGGGAGACCGCTACATCAATTCGCTTGAGCAGATCTCAAAAAGCCAGAACTCCAAATTCGTCATCTACCCTGCAGACCTGCAGGGTGCCATCAAAGGGATGCTGGGGAATGTGTTTAAACGGTAATTTTATTGCCGGGGGGTGAATTCCCGGCTCCTGTTCATCCGTGTTACGGCATGGCTGAACGCGTTTTGCTTCTTTCGATCGACTGAAGCGCCAGGTAGCGGTCTCCAAATCTGTCAAGATTATCGATCTCGCTATCAAACTGATCAAAGTGACGCTCTTCATCTATAACGATATCCTCAAAAAGCCGTTTGGTGACACTATCGAGGTTTTGGGCACACTGATTTGCAAAATCATTATACATCCTGATCGCATTCTCTTCTTTTCCTGCGGCAAAGGCCAGCATCTCTTTGATATCAGATATATAATGGACTTTTTGTGACGGCTCCATAACGATATCACCTTTCAAAAAGAGGATTCTGTCAGCAATACTCTCTACGTGACGCATCTCTTCGATGGCTGTTTTTTTGAAAAGTGTACCCAGAAGGTCGTATCCTTGATCATCACAGTGAAAGTGAAAATACATATACTGGTTGATTGCTGCCAGTTCATCTCCTATAGCGTTGTTGAGCAGGTCTATGCTTTTCTCTTTCATTTGTTTCCCCTTAATTGCTTTTCTATAGTTCTGCCATATCCTAAATCAGCCTTCTTAAAATGAGATATTTGCAAGGCTTGGATCTCTGATGTAGCATTACTAAGTGACCCTACAATATTGGTAACCAGATCATTTTGCTCACTTTTACTCAACAGTCGATAAAGATTCCCCGCTTGCACAAAGTCACTGTTCTCATCACTGTCATAAGCGTAACGGTCTGCATCTCCGTTTATTTTAAATGGTGGTTCAGAAAGTTCTGGTGACTCAGTCGGTACAGTATAATGGCTTGGCTCATAGTTTAAACTATCCCCGCCATTGTCATCAAAACGCATGGCACCATTTCTAAAGCCATTATTGACTTCTACATCCGGTTTATTGATAGGTAAGGCATTATAATTTACACCCAATCTGTATCTTTGTGTATCTGGATATGAGAACAATCTTCCCTGAAGCATCTTATCAGGTGAAAGCCCGATACCCGGTACTTTATTAGACGGTGAAAAGGCTGCTTGTTCTACTTCGTTAAAATAGTTTTTTGGGTTTTTGTTAAGCTCCAAAATACCTACCTCTATCAGCGGATAATCAGCATGCGGCCAGACTTTGGTCACATCAAATGGATTTATAGCATAGTTTTCAGCTTCAACTTCAGGCATGATTTGTACATGTACTTTCCATGATGGGAACTCACCATTTTTAATTGAGACAAAAAGGTCTTCTGTCGCATAGTCAGGATTTGTTCCTGCTAATTTTGTCGCTTCGTCTGCTGAAAGGTTTTTTATACCTTGCATCGTTTTGAGATGAAACTTCACCCAGAATCGTTCATTGTTTGCATTGATGAAACTATAAGTATGCGAACTGTATCCATTCATATGACGATAACCATCCGGTGTTCCACGATTTGAAAAGAGGGTCGTGATCTGATGCAAAGACTCTGGTGATTTTGACCAGAAATCCCACATCATATTATCTGATTTCAAGTTGCTGTCAGGCATTCTTTTTTGTGTATGGATAAAGTCAGGAAACTTTAAAGGGTCTCGTATGAAAAAAACTGGTGTGTTATTTCCTACTAAATCCCAGTTTCCCTCAGCGGTATAAAACTTCGTGGCAAAACCTCTGGGGTCTCTAGCCGTATCTGCCGAACCGCGTTCACCCCCAACTGTTGAAAATCTTGTAAAAGTTCTTGTCTGTTTTCCTACCTCAGAAAAGATAGCTGCTTTAGTGTACTGTGTAATGTCATTAGTGACCGTAAAAGTACCATGAGCACCTGCACCTTTGGCATGAACAATTCTCTCAGGAATCTCTTCTCTGTCAAAGTGTGCTAATTTTTCCTGAAGATACACATCTTGCATCAACACCGGTCCGCGAGAACCTGCTGTTAACGAATTTTGGTTGTTATCTACTTTTCTTCCATTTGCCGTTGTCAAATCTATCTTTTTCATTATACTTTCCTTTTAAGATATATCATTTATCCTACAGTTATATCTTCAGATGCTTTTTTAAAGTATTCTTGACCTGCCTTGCATAGTGGACAAGCTTTTGGTGCTTTTTTACCTCTATGTACGTGTCCACACACTTCACAGATATACTCTTCATTGTTTTCACTGTCAAAGAAACCTTCAGCTTCTAGTGCCTCTTTTAGTGCCAAATACTCTCTCTCATGTTCCACTTCAACTTTACCGATGGCTCTAAAAAGTCTGGCGATATCTTTAAGTCCCTCTTCTTTTGCAATAGCTTCAAAGTTAGGATACATCTCTTCATGCTCATAACGTTCACCATCCGCTGCATAGACAAGGTTCTTTCTGGTCGTGTCTAACTCTATGTCATTTACCAGTTTATTGTAAGCCTTAAACTCAGCCATCGCATGGTATTTCTCATTATCTGCGGCCTCTTGAAAATGTCGTGCGATTCTATGTAGTCCTTCCGCATAAGCCACATCAGCAAAAAATTCATACTTATTTCGTGCCTGTGATTCACCTGCAAAAGCCTTCATAAGATTTACCGCTGTTAAGTTCTCAGTAATACACACCATATCTTCGCCACAGCAGCTCAATGTTCCCATACCAACCTCTTGTACCTCAATTTTGTTACCACATTTGTTACATTTATATATTTCGTATTGTCTCATTTCTTATTCCTTTTATAAAATTAAGGATAATTTTTATCCTTTAGGAAGTATAACTACTTTATACTTAGATAATAATTATTTTTATTTAATAATTATTTTTATTTAAATTTACTATCTTTTTACTGTAAAGTTTTAATAAACCTTCACTAACTAATAAATAACTACTCTCATAATTTATAGTATTTTTGGATTGCATGCAAGAGGAGATAATTCTATCTGTTCAGATTATAATATTGGTATTGATAGCAATTAGCCGGTAAAACAGAGACCATCAACCCCACCTCACCCGAATAGATCTCAAAAAGCCAAAACTCCAGGTTCGTCATCTAAGGGATGCTGAGGGATATCTTTAAAAATAGTACGCCTAATTTATCCATTCTTTCTCTTTTCGGAGGGAAGAGAAGAATTCCATCTCATAGCGGGTCACTACACGTATGAGGTTTGTCGATCCCGGTACTCCCACCGGGTCACCGGTAATAAGAATATACGTACTGTCCATATCCAGTATGCCTCTTTCCAATCCCTGGTCCATCACTTCGACTATCATACTGCGCAGATCACTTTTGACTACAAAGAATGCCGGTACTACACCCCACACAAGGGTCAAGGACTGTGCTATCCGTTTGTCATGTGTCACGGCATAGATCGGCTGGCTCGGCCGGTAGCGCGCTGCTTTTTTGGCTGTACCTCCCGAGGAGGTCATCGCGATGATCCCGGCACAGTTCAGACTCCCGGAAAGCCGCACCGCAGCCTCATCTATCTTGTCTCCTCTGTCATGCATATCGAACTGCGAAAATTTCTGAAAGGGATAATATCGTTCTGCCGATTGAATGGTCTGCACCATGGTCTCAACAGCTTTGATCGGAAAACGTCCGATCGCACTCTCTTCGGAGAGCATCACCGCATCCGCCCCGTCAAGCACCGCATTGGCCACATCACTGATCTCGGCACGGGATGCAGTCTCCTTGGTGGTCATGGAGAGCAGCATCTGTGTTGCCACTATCCCCGGTTTGCTCATATTGTTCGCCCGCTTGATGAGCATTTTCTGAATCAAAGGCACATCGTAATAGGGAATTTCAATCCCAAGGTCCCCCCTGGCGACCATGATGCCATCACTCGCTTCGAGAATGGCGTCAATATTCTCGATGGCGTCGAACTTTTCTATCTTGGCGAGAAGCTGCACGCTTCCGCCGTTGGAAGTGATCACTTCTCTGGCCGCAGTCATGTCCTTCTGATGCTGGACAAAAGAGATCGCCATGAAATCCACTTCATGCTTGATCCCCCAGAGGATATCTTTTTTATCTTTCTCCGTAAGTACATTGATACCCAGATGGGTATTGGGAAAGTTGACCCCTTTTCTGGAAGAGAGCATCCCGTTATTCTCTATCTCGACCTTCACCACGTCCGCACTTTTCTCTTTGACCACTGCACGGATGATCCCGTCATACATATAGATGGATTCCCCTACTTCCAGCTGGTCAAGAATATCGGGTTCGTTGATGCAGAGACGGTAGACCCCCTCTTTGACTTTGTACCCCACGATCTCTTCTTTGACGAATTCGAGTATGTCGCCGCTTTTGAGGATGAAGTCCTCCTCCAGCATCCCTACCCTGATCTTCGGGCCGCTGATATCCTGCAGAATACCCGTGATCAGCCCTGTCTCCTCTATTGCCTTTCTGATCCGGCCAAGCACTTCGGTATGGTATTCGTGCGTACCGTGTGAGAAATTCAGCCGAAAAAGGTTGACCCCGGCACACATCAGCGCTTTGATCTTTTCGTAGGAATCCGATGCCGGCCCGATGGTCGCTATGATCTTGGTTCTTTTTTTCATCTTCTCTCCCACATGTTATTTTGAAAAGTGCTGGTAATCTTTCACACCCGACCAGTCACCGCCCCACTTCCAACCATAGTTTTTGAAGATCTTCACAGCTTTGTCATTTCTTAGAAGCACTGCCCTGTCTACAGCACGGTTATTCCTGTGTACACGTTTTCTGTACTGTAGTGACGCTTTGTGGGCGATTCGTCCCGAGCGTGAAATGTACGGATTCTCAATGGAATTCAGGTCGATCGCCTTACCGTAGGAGTGTCTGGACCAGTGTTTGGAACCCGTGGCTTTGCGGCAGTTGAAGGCCGAGGTATTGTCCGCTTCGATGGACTGCCAGTCATTGCCGTTATAGTCACTCACCAGCTTCATCTTTCTTATGGGGTAGTCCGCTTCATACAGTTCTCCGAATATCCGCGTCACTTCGGCAGCGACCGTTCTGTTCACGACCATTTCCCCCTGCCTGTCTTTACCACTGAAATCCCGATAGGTCATCCGAAGATACCGAAGATCATTCAGGGACACGGGACAACCTTGTCGCCAGGAGTTTCCTTTAATCATCCGTGCTTTGATCTGCGGGGTGATCGTCGAGATACTGGCCCGATAATCAGCAATGGCATAACTCCCAAAAAAAAGTCCAACAACAAGTACAATATGTTTCATTCTAAAATCCTGTTTCATTTTCAACCCGGATTATGCATTAGAATTACTTGAAATCTGCCAAACACTTGCTCTGTGAGTATTTGTGGAAAACTTGAGGTGCACCCGTAGGTGCATCGATGGTTTCTCCGTAAGTGCCCACGGTGCAATGGTTTGCGTAACGTTCTGTAATCTCCAATGCATAATCCGGGTTCAAAGTGTAACATAGTTTTCTGACCCCTGTGAAAAATCAACCAAAAACAATAAAATACAAAAAGAGTCTCCAACTTTGGTATACTTGGAAACACAAAATAACAGGAGAAACAGATGAGAATACTCTTTTTAATGTTTATAGCCGGCAGCCTGTCTTTGGCATCCGATGTCTTTGTCGATAGCAAAACGGGGCTTATGTGGCAAGACAACAGTGACGCGAAATATATACAAAAAGATTGGAATGGGGCCATGTTGTATTGCCGCCAGTTACGATTGGCCGGGCACGATGACTGGAGGCTTCCAAGCATTAAAGAACTCAAACATATACTCAGTACAGAACCACGCGATGGAGGTATGAAAAAAGGCTTTAACTATATGGGTGGCTCCGGATACTACTGGTCCTCTTCCGAAAATGAATCAAATGAAGAGTTCGCCTGGATGATGAATTTTAAACGGGGCTATGAATATAGTAATTACAAGAGCTATGAACGCCATATCCGCTGTGTACGAGACATACAATGACTACCCCGAAAAAATATTTACCTTCTATTTACACTCTTGAACTAAGATATACATTAAAAAAAGGATAAACCATTATGGAACAATTCAAAACCTATGCCCTGATGACCGGGCTTACCCTGCTTTTTATCTGGTTTGGCGGGATGATCGCCGGGAAAGCCGGGATGATCATCGCCTTTGTGGCCGCAGCCGGGATGAATTTCTACGCCTATTACTACAGTGACCGGCAGGTACTGAGCCACTACCATGCCGAGCCAGTGGACAGAGCACATGCCAGCGGGCTTTACCAGATCGTTGAAAAACTGACACGAAGAGCCGGTCTGCCAATGCCCGCACTCTACATCATTCCCGAGCAGCAGCCCAATGCCTTTGCTACAGGAAGGAACTATGAACATGCTGCCGTGGCCGTGACCAAAGGTCTGCTGGACCTGATGACCGATGAAGAAGTAGAAGCGGTCATCGCCCATGAACTCAGCCATATCAAGCACTACGACATGCTCATAGGAACCGTGGCCGCGACCATAGCCGGAGCCATTGCCATGCTGGCGAACTTC
The DNA here is from genome assembly GCF_000987835.1 of Sulfurovum lithotrophicum. NCBI lineage: Bacteria > Pseudomonadati > Campylobacterota > Epsilonproteobacteria > Campylobacterales > Sulfurovaceae > Sulfurovum > Sulfurovum lithotrophicum. Next base: position 1,846,798 of record NZ_CP011308.1, read on the forward strand.
GGTATGTTCTTCGGCGGCGGGGACAGGGACAGGCCAAATCCTATCGTGATGATCGCACTGATGATCATCATGCCCCTGGTTGCCAGCATCATCCAAATGACCGTCAGCCGTAACCGTGAATTCATGGCAGATGAAGGTTCCGCCAGAATGACGGGACACCCTGAATGGCTGCAGAGCGCTTTGGCCAAACTGGACAACTATGCAAGAAGCATCACTCTGCCAGAAGCCGATCCACAGACAGCACATATGTTCATTATCAATCCCTTTAGCGGTAAAGATGTATCACTCAAACAGCTTTTCTCCACTCACCCGAGTACCGAAGCGAGAATTGAAAGATTAGAAGCATTAAAACACTAATAAGCTATAATCTTTTTATGAAATCAGAATTAACTCGAGGTGTGTTTAAACACACCCTACCCAAAAATTTCCGAAGGAATTTTTAATGTCCGCTTTCGCCGTACAACTTACCAACGGATGTCTTCCCTCGGATATCGAGCTTGAAGACAGGAATGCTTTTGAGGAACTGCAGCGTATCGGAGCACTCGAAGAGAAGGAAGGGCTCTGGAAGCTGGGGTCACTCTATCGTGCAGGAGAGCTCTACATCGGCAAAGACGGAAGAGGCTATGTGGAATCGCAGTTCAAGGAGCAGAAAGACCTGCTGGTGGAACCCGACCATCTCGGAGATACAAAGAACGGCGATACGGTAGTCGTCAAACGCATCATTGCAAGACGCGGACGTGCCAGCGGGAAAGTGGTCATGGTCATTACCAAAGCCCATCTTTTTACCATTGCCTATACGCACAGGGATGAAGCAGGCAATTTTATGGTACTCAATATTAAGACCGGTGAACCAATCCATGCCGTCATGGAAGGGATGGACCTCAAAGCCTTCAAGCTGGGTACTGTGATGAAGGTGAATGTGGACGATGACAAGGTTCTCCAGGTCTTCGGGCATCTCGACGACCCCAGGGTGGATGAGAAGATCTCGCTTGCACTCTACAATCGTCACGACGAGTTCCCGCTACAATGCACGAAAGAAGCGCTTCAGATCGAATCCGAAGTGACAAAAGCAGAGCATACAGACCGTATCGACCTTACCCATCTTGACTTTTGCACCATCGACCCGATCACGGCAAAAGATTTTGACGATGCCGTCTATTTTGACCTCGAAGCATATACGCTTTATGTGGCCATCGCCGATGTCAGCCACTATGTGCCCTACTTCACCGAAATAGACAAAGAGGCGAAGAAGCGGGGCTTCACAACCTATCTGCCGCACAAATCCTTCCCTATGCTTCCGCGTGAGCTGAGCGAGAATATCTGCTCACTCAAGCCCAAAGTAGACAGGCTGGCTTTCGTTGCAAAGATCACGCTGGACAAAGGTTCGCTCAAACCGATCAAAGAGGAATTCTTCGAAGCCATCATCCACTCCAGACACCGATTCAACTACGAAGCGGTCGACAGGATCATCGAAACGGACGGCAAAGAAGCGACGGGAAAGGTCAAAGAGATTCTGCACTACCTTTTACCGCTTTACAGGATCACCCAGAGACTGCGCAAAGAGCGGCTCAAACACGGCTTCGATTTCAGAAGCGAAGAGATCAAGCTGACCCTCAACGAAGAGCAGCTCCTCGTCAGTACCCAGATAGAGACAGGTACCCCTTCACATTCTCTCATAGAAGAGTGTATGCTGCTGGCCAACCAGGCTTCCGCCAAACGATTTAAAGGGGACGGGGACAGTATTTTCCGTATCCATGAACCACCGCAGCTTCAAAAGATAGAAGCGCTGCTCACCGAACTGGCAGCCATCGGACTCTATGTTGAAGAGTATGAGGATTCCCCTTCACTCATCAGGGCCATACAGAAAGAAGCTGAGAAGATGGGACTCTCCGCCGAAGTGGATGCGATGATCATCAAATCGCTCAGACAGGCAAGTTATTCATCTCATAACGTCGGCCACTTCGGTCTTGGCTTCAGTCATTACAGCCACTTCACCTCACCCATACGACGCTATGCCGACCTCATACTGCACCGTCTCATCAAGACACAGCTCACTAACGACGAGGAAGAGGCAGAATATCTCCTGCGCAACATTGAGCCGCTCTGTGTAAGGGTATCGGACCTGGAGAGGGAAGCAACCAAGGCCGAATGGGATTTCAGGGACCGAAAATTTGCCAGATGGGCCAAAACACAGATCGGCGCCTTCTTCGAAGCCGAGGTCATCGAAGCCGAAGCCTCCGAATATGAAAAAGGTGCCAAAGCCAGACTCTTTGGAGATATTCAGGGTGTTGTCGTACATCTCAGAGGAGATAATATCATGCTCTTCGACAGAATACGCGTCATGATCACGGAAGTGAACATCCCTCAAGCCGTCATTATGGCGGAACTGGTCAATAAGCTGAGCAAAGAAGAGATGGAACTGTAATGTATCAAAGAGAATTTGACCAGCGTTTGAACCAGGGGCTCCCCAAAGCCGTACTGATTTTTGGCGAGAACGAGTATATGATGGACCATTATGTCGAACTCTATAGAACCAAGCTCGATGCCAAAGAGAGTGCGCTGAACCTCTATTATGACGAATGGAATTTTGATCAGGCAAAGAATTTCCTTTCGCAGACCTCTCTCTTTGGCGGTACAAACCTGGTCGTGGTCAAACACGACAAGAAGATCCCCAAAAAAGAGCTGGATACTCTGGTGGCTCTTGCAAACAGGAACAGTGACAACTATTTCCTTTATCTCTATGACGGCACGGCCAAAGATGCCAAAAGCATGCAGTCGGCATTTACCGACAAAAAGGGTGGTGTCTGGGTACGCCTTTTTGAAGCGAACATCCGTGAGGGCGTGGCCATACTGCAGCAGAAAGCTCAGCGTATCGGGTTGGATATCGACCACTATGCACTTCAGCACCTGATGCTGCTGCTCAACAACAATATCGCACTCTGCTCCAACGAACTGGATAAACTCGCCATCATCCGAACCCCTGTCACCAGCAAGGACATCGACAGACTTGTCTACTCAACTGCACCGCTCGCCACTGAACAACTGCTCATAAACCTCTTTAACAAAAAACCTATCACAGCGACCATCACCAAACTGCTCGATCTTGGGGAAGATGAAGCATCTCTTTTAAGATCGGCACAGTTCTTCGTTAACCAGATCTTTCTTTTCCATGCCTATATCAAACTCCACGGCCATGTCGATTCGGCAGCCATCTTGGGATACAAACTCCCCAAACAGATCGAAGAGCAGAAAGCCCAGCTTGCCCTGCGTGTCAAGTCCGCTTCCCTGCTCAAGATCTTCGAACACCTTTTGGAGAGTGAAATAGAGATGAAAAAAGCCCCTGCGACACAAAGAGAAGTGCTGCTCTACAGTATGCTCATAAAGATACAAGGGTACCTGTAATACAAAATTGGTATTTAAGATTTTATTTTGTATTTGCTATGGTACAAAAACGTTTGACATGGTTAAACCTACGCCAAAATGTATACCCATACGTTTTCAACAAAAACAAAGCTGAAATACTGTAATATATTGCTTCCAAAATTCTTGCTCATTTTTGGACGGATAGGAAATATCCGCATTTATATGGGCTATTAAACCAAAAGGAACAACATGAATTGTTATGAAACACTGTTCGTAGTTAAACCTACACTGACAGAAGAAGAGATCACAGCTGAGATCGCAAAAGTAAAGGATGTTCTTGCCAAAGTAGACGCAGAACTTCTTGCTACTGATGACATGGGTATGAGAAAACTTGCGTATCCTGTACAAAAAAACGACAGAGGGTACTACACTGTGCTTTTCTACAAAGCAAACGGTGACGCGATCGCAGAGATCGAAAGAAACCTCAAGATCAACGAAGAGGTCATTAAGTTTTTAACTGTAAAATATGTGAAAAACAAAGAGATCGCACAGTTTGACAAGCTTGTAGCAGCAGCAAATAAAAGCAAAGACGCTGAACCGGCTGAGCCAAAAGCAGAAACAACTGAGGCATAATCGGCCCACAGGAGAAACCTTATGTACAACAAGATAATTTTAGCAGGAAACCTTACCAGAGATGTAGAGATACGATATACGCAGGGTGGCTCGGCCATCGGAAGTACGGCAATCGCCACTTCACGCAAATTCAAATCTCAGACGGGCGAGCAGAAAGAGGAAGTACTTTTTGTCGACTTGACATTCTTCGGGAGAACTGCTGAAATTGCCAACCAGTATTTACGTAAGGGAAGCAAAGTTTTAGTGGATGGCAGGTTAAAGCTTGACCAGTGGACAGCACAGGACGGTACAAAGAGAAGCAAGCATTCGGTCACTGTAGAGAACCTGCAGATGCTCGATACAAAAGGCCAGAGTGAACAGATGGCTGCGCAGGGCGGGTACAACGCACCCCAGCAGCAGGACACTTACTCCCAGCCGGCGCCTTCTCAAAATGCAGCCCCTCAGCAGCCACAGCAACAGCAGGCACCTGCACAGAACATCCCGGAAATAGACATCAACGAAGATGAAATACCGTTTTAGGAGAAACACCCATGGCAGAAAGAAGAAAATTCAAAAAGAGATTTTGTAAATATTGTGAGCAGAAAGTTGATTTTATCGACTATAAAGATCTGAATTCACTCAAGTTCAGCTTGAGCGAAAGATTTAAGATCATGCCAAGAAGATTGACAGGTAACTGTAAACGTCACCAGGAGATGGTAACGGTAGCAATCAAAAGAGCAAGACAAACAGCACTTATTCCATATATCGTAGATAGAAAGAATGTTGTTGAAAATCCATTTGAGCTAATTAAATAGATGAGATGCGTTAAGCTATCGTGAACTGCTTCACGATAGTAGCATTGAAACCGAAGTGGTCGTAGCGTATGCGAAGCCACGTAGGCTTGAACCTTGTATATATTTTCGGTGCGTGAATACGCACCCTACACTTTTCTTAACACCACAAAATTTTTATCGGCACTATCCATATCGTATAGTACAACATCATCACAACTTACCAGTTCCAAACCACCCAACGTAATGATCTCATCCACCGTATGATAATACTGCCGGATCGTTTCCTGAGATTTTTTAAAGCAGGTATCCTCTTTTTCGAACAGCGTGAATTCAGAAATGTACTCATCCTCTTCAAAATCACTGTCCACAGTCAAGAACCTCTCTTCATCGTCAACAATGTAGGAACCGACCGCCACATTCTCAAATCCGTAGAGTGTGTTGATGTCACAAAGGAAATATCCACCCGGATTTAGGTGTTCATTCACACACTGCAAAAAACGTTCCAGTGCTTCTTTGTCCAAGTAGTTCAGCATATCGAACACGGCTGTGATGACATCGTAGGTGCCATTCAAGTCACACAAGTCTATGTACTCTGCGTCGCAGCCTTGTTTTACTGTTTGGGCTACCATGACAGGACTGAGGTCTATACCTTTGACTCTGGTAATATCCAACACACCCTGCATCTGACGCAAAAAATCACCCGAACCGCAGCCTACATCCAAAAGCGAATCGAATTCAACAGTATTGAAAAAAAGAAGGTAATGTGCGTAGAGGTCCGGAGCAGCCTCTTTGACACCGAGAAGGTCCTCTACTTTCGCGTAGAGGTCAAGAGAATCTGAAGTGTTAGGCATTTCTTTCTACAACAGCTTTGATCTTTTCATAGAGAGAGAGTATCTCCTCTTTTTTTCCGTAAAAACTGTTCTTGTTGGCAATGAGGTGTGCTGAGGAGTCCATAATGTCTTCCGCGACCTTCAAGCCGTTCTCTCTCATCGTATTGCCTGTCTCGACAATATCCACGATGGCATCTGCCAGACCCACCAGGGGAGCCAGCTCGATGGAGCCGTAGAGTTTGACCACTTCCACACCAACAGCCTTCTGCGCGAAATAGTTTTTGGCTATGTTAACCATTTTTGTAGCTACTTTGATATTCGGGCGATTCCAGTCAAGCTCGTCTTCATTCCTGATACCGATAGCCACTTTGCATTTGCCCAGCTGCATATCGAGAAGCTGGATGATATCGAGCTCTTTTTCGGTAATGACATCAAGACCGACCACACCTATATCTGCCGCACCGTGTTCCACATAGGTCGGTACATCCTGATTACGTACATTGAGGAATTTGAAACCCTCTTTTTCCATAATGAGCTCGCGCCCTTCGAACTTGAATTCTCCGCCAAAGATCTCTGCAAAGATCTCCAAAGTCTGCTCTGCAATTCTTCCTTTTGGAAGTGCAACTGTTAACATGGTTCACCCTCATTTTAAATTTCTCATTTTCCACTTGCCTGCAATGCATGCCGCATGCCTTTAAAAACAAGTGCCTCATCATAGAGTGCATCTCTGAAGAATCCGGCAAGCATTTGTCCGTCTCCACCCGTGAAGTAGAGTCTTTTTTTGTCTTTATGCTTTTCTATGAGTGCTTTTATGGTCGCGATTATACCATAGCTTATCTGCTCTTTTGTTGTAAGGGGAAGCCTGGTAACATCAATGTGTTCATCCAGGGAAACATCCAAAGCCGGAGAGATTTGCCTATAGCTTTCCAGCATTGCTTTAATGCCCGGTAAGATATACCCTCCCTTATAGATACCCCTTTCCATCACATCCACCGTAATTGCTGAGCCGGCATCGATGAAGAGACCGTTGTCATGACTCAGACACAAAGCTTTTCTGTCAACACCCATTGTTTCATATTCATTGGGCAGAGAGATCATTGCTGAAACATTCTCCCAGTTTTGTATATCACCGATCTTCTCTTCTATATCACTGTTGACAGAAATATATTTTAACGCTGAATCTGCATATTTCCTGATTGCATCCTCATAAGAAAGATGCAGCACATGGGTACCGTCATAGATATGAAAATGGGTATTGCCGATATCGGCTAACAACATTCTTCCTCCTCGTGCAGGGTGCTCTCTCCTGACAGCACCACTTTTTGTTGAATGTGTAATGTGATTGGTGCCGTAAGGGCACAGCAACCTACGCGGTCTGCTGCCATACATTCCATCCATGTTCTTCCAGCAAAACTTTGGCTTTGGAACAGAGCGGTGCTTTGATGATGATGTACTTTTTGCTAATCTTCGTATCGATATACTTCTCGAGCTTCTCATGAAGCTGCATCAATTCCATTGCCTCTTTTCTAAGGATACGGCTTTTTTTCTCTATCTGCATCACCAGGGCGTAATAGTCCTTCAGGTCCACACCGACATAGAGTGCTATTTTCTTTCGACTGCCAAGCTCTTTTGGCGGGATCTCTTTCAAAGATTTAAAAACAATATTTTTATGCTGTAAAAACTCTACGATATCTTTCATTTTATTATCATAACCTAATTCAACTCAACGGATGGTAATGCATCATCGTATCCTGCAGGTTCTGTTTCTGTATATGCGTATAGATCTGTGTCGTCTCAAGCGAACTGTGCCCGAGCAATTCCTGTACCACACGCAGGTCTGCCCCTCCGATAATGAGAGATGAGGCAAAGGAGTGACGCAGCACATGAGGTGAGACCCCCAGATATTTCTTGACGATCTTGTAGGCGGAAATACGGCTTAGCTGTTCACCTCTGTAGTTGAGCCAGAGATAGGCACTGCTCATATTCTGTGCCTGTAGATAGGCTTCAAGTGCTTCTATAGCCACGGGAGCAAGCGGTACCACACGCTCCTTCTCCCCTTTGGCAAAACGGATCTTCAGCCATCCTTCCAGAATGTCGCTACGCTGCGCATTCAGTGCTTCGGAGATACGACATCCGCCAGCATAGAGAAAAAGGATCAGCGCATAATCACGCAGTCCTATAATATTGCTTCTGTCGATCATCGACACACCTTCCATGATCTCTTCGGGAGAGAGGTATTTCGGAAGGTTCTTGGGTACCTTTGCCATAGGGATCCTGATCTTCTCATGGGTAAAGTTCTGCAGGTGGCAAAAATGAAAAAAGGTATTGATGGATGAGAGTTTTCTGTTGAGCGTGCGTTTGTTCTCGAAAGTGGAGAGGAATTTCAGTACCTCCGTCGTATCGAGCCTGGTAAGCGGTTTCTGAGTGAACGATTCAAGCTGTCTCAGGTCACTGAGATAAGAGGAGACGGTCAGGCTGTCAAGTGCCTTGGTGACACTGATATACTCTTCAAATGCAACAAGCAGATCACTCATGACCGCTCTGCATAAAAAGATTAATAGTTCAGTTTGGAAAGATCGATGATCTTCCCGTCTTTGTAGAGTCTGGTACCGCTGATAAATACAGGACTTTCCACTTTACCGATATCATAGATCCTCTGTTTTTTCAGATCAGGAGAAAGAACGATAAGCGAACCTGTCTGGTCAAGCGCAACTACCCTTCCGCCTGCAACGGTCGATGCAGCAAAGTGTGCATATTTGAACTTCTTTCTTGCCTGTTCTTCGAGTCTGCTGTTGAGCTTGATAACCTCACCCTCTTTGGTAAATACATAGATCGTACTTCCTGACAAAGCCACATCGGAGATATTCGCACGGTAATCCATCTCACCGTCTACACCGACTGTGATCAGCTTCTTGGGTGTCGCTGCCACCAGGGTATCACCAAACCGTGACAGGAAGATCACATTATTGAATATCTGGTCACTGCTGATATAGATGATCTTTGCATCGACGGGATCGTTGGAATCCAATATGACCAGTTTTCCGTCAAGCATCGGCATGACGACAAGTGAATCGATGAACATCGGGCTTGCCGCTCTTGTATCGATAGCATAGGTATCTTCCGAGCGGTTCTCTATGATCTTTTTATCACCATTGATACGATAGAGACCAAAAGCATTGTTGTTGAGAATGTAGGCAATGGTCCCGTTATGAACGGAGGCCGAAACGATCGGTACTTCAAAATCAACAATACGGAGCACTTTACCGCTTTTTTTGTTGATGATCTTCAGCTTTCCTTCCTCATTCCCTGCAAGTACATAGCCAGCACTTTCGCTCAGAAACCGGTACCCTTCCCCAAGACTGATCCTGCCAATACCTTTTTTACCGATATACTGTCCATTTTCCAGTGTCGCCCCGTCACGGGTCAGGTCAACGATCTTGCTTCCGTATGCAGTGACGGCACTGCCTGCCGAATAAGTCTGTTCCGGTTCAAAATACTGTTTGGAGCTACATCCCGAAAAAAGCAGTGCCGCTGCAGCCAGTATCGGAAGTGAAAATCCTTTCATTATTTTGCCTTTAGTGTTGCATGCTTCAGAAGTGTTGCGATCGGTGCAACAGCAGAACGTTCGTCTATCAGTTCCAGTTTCTCTTTGGCATGGGAGATATTTCCGGCTTTCAGCGCGAGATAGGCAGCATTCAGCTCAGCCATCTCTTTGTAGAGCTTGCTTTCTGTCTCTTTTTTCTCCAGCGTAGCTGTTACATACCTGCTGGAATCAGCAAGCACTTCATTCTTGCTTGATGTCAATGCCTTCAGTGCAGCGACATTCTGTTTCTTGGCAGCCTGAGAAAAAGTAAAGAGTTCAAAAAGCTCAGGGTTTTTCTCTTTAAGTGTCTTGAGTGCGGAAGCATCATCAGGTTTTTTCTGCAGTGTCAAAAATGCATTGTTCGCATCTGCCAGCCTGGCATCACGAATGGCTTCCATCGCAGTGGTTCCGACAAAGAACAAAAGCACCGCCGCTGCAGCACCCCAGATCAGAAGTTTATATTTTTTGTAGAGTGTCTCAAGCTTGAAGGCGCTCTCCAATATCTTTTCATCACCACTCAATTCACTCTTGACATACTTTACATCATCTTGAATACTCACTGCCTTCTCCTCAGGGATAGTTATATGGTGTATATTATACCTTTTGGAGTTAAAAATAGGGTTAGAGGTGCCCTAAAGCTCTACAACGGTGATCCCCAGATTGCCCGGCATTCGGTAGAATTTCTGGATCTTCGGGTGTCGCTTGAGATAGTCCGTGACCAGTTTGGAGAGGACACCTCCGCCCGTACCGTGGATGATCTGTACTTCGGACAAACCGTTCACCAGTGCATCGGAAAGAAATTTGTCCACAGTATCGATGGCTTCGTCGCCGTACATCCCTATCAGTTTCACAGAGACCGAAGCACCACTTTTCTCCACGTTCACCTTTGCCTCCTTGGGTTTCTGCGGCATTTTGATCTGAGATGTATCTCCTCTTCTTTTAAGCTGGGAAAGCGGTACACGCATCTTCAGTCCGTCCACGATGATCGTGGCATCTTTCCCCCGTATGGAGAGCAGTTCTCCTTTGTGGGAACGGTACTTGACCTTGTCTCCCTCTTTGAGCGGTTCCTCCTGTACTTTCCTGATCTCTTTCTGTTTGAAATCCTTGCGCTGATGGGCAATATTCAGCAGTCTGCGCCCCTCAGTAGACTCCTTGGCTTTGAGCGCTTCGCGTGCTTTTTTGGTGGCAGCATTGTAACGGTTCTCCAGCGTGGCGATCGCTTTTCTGTGCGCCTCTTTGAGTTTGGCCTCTTCTTCTTCGAGTCGCTGCTTCTGTTTTTCGACCGCTTTAAGCTCTTCATCGACTTTGGCTATCTTCTGACGCATCTCACGTTCGAGCGACGTGGAACGTTCAATGAGCTCATTGAGATTCTCCTTGTCTTCACCATAAACCTGCTTGGCACGGTTGACAATCCCTACCGGTACTCCATAACGCTGCGCCGTCTCAAAGGCATAACTCTTTCCGATGCTTCCCTGCAGAAAAGTATAGGTCGGCACCCTGCGCTCTTCGTCATAGAGTGCCGCGATGAGTTCGACCTCATCATCACTTGCCATCAGGGAAGCCAGACGCTTGTGGTGTGTGGTGACGATGAAAGTGATACCTTTTTTCCTAAGTTCATCGAGCATCACTCTGAAAAGCGAAGCCGCTTCATCCGAATCGGTTCCCAGCTCTATCTCATCCACCCCTACGATAGCATCCTCTTTGCCAAACAGCTTGGCAAATTCCTGCATACGTCCTGCAAAGGTGGAAATGTCGTTCTTGACCGACTGCGGATCGTCGATGACCGCTTCGATGCTTTTATAGTGCCCCACTTCCGTTTTGGAGGCATCACACTTGAAAGGCAGCAGATATTTGCTCATATAAACCGCTGAGAGCATCGACTTGAGCAGCATTGTTTTACCCCCGGCATTCACTCCGGTGATCAGCATGATCTGCCTGTCGAGGTTGATAGTAACCGGTACGGGATCTTCTATGGCAGGATGGGCAAAATCCTGCAGTTTGATACGCTTCTGTTTGCCGGGCAGTATGAACTCGTACTCTTTGGCCCTGGCGAACATTACGCGTGCCTGGTAGTGGTCAAACCTGTCATACTCTTTGTTGATGTAGGCCAGAAAACGCTCCCATTTAAAGAAAGTGGCTGAGATCGATTTACAGTAGCGGTAGATGAGCTCTTCCTTGTTGCTTAGCAATGCAGATTCTTTTTCTTTAAGATGAGAAATACTCTGGGGGAGTATATAGAAGAATCCCCCTGAACTCCGCGCCACCACCGTTGCTTTGATGGCATTGTTGAAACCGCCGCGTACCAACAGTGTCTCTTCTCCACCGTTAAAGTGTACCTGCGTATCGACCAAATAATCCCTGAGTTTGCTCGAATGCGCCAGCTTGTAAAGCGTCTCCTTGATATCTGTCTTGTTTTGCCTGATGGCACGTTCCAGTTTGTAGAGTTCAGGGTCACGCTCGGGGTTGATGTCTCCCTCTTCGGTAAAATACCCCAGGATCTCTATGATCTCCTCGTGGACCTCTATCCCCTGTATCCAGGAGGCGACAGGCTCTGGAAAAGAGACGGTTTTGAGCGTATTGAAGTAAGAGATCATTGTAACGAATGCATGGATCTCTTCGAGCGAAAGTACTGCCTGTTTTTTGAGAAGGTTCAATTCCCGATCAAGGTTGGGCACAGGCGCGGGTGCAGGGAACTGTACATTGGAGAGTGCTTTGATGTATCGAAAGTGCTGATTGATATCACCCATCATCGCCACGCTTTTATCACGGGCGAAAAACTGTTTGAACTGCTGGATGTACCCGTCAAGATCGAGTTTCTGTATGATGGTCTTTTCGTTTGTCTGCTGCATACTTCTCCGTACATATGTTTCACTGATTTTGTTAATGGGATTATACTATAATAGGAATCTATAAACAAAGGAGAGAGATGAAATATGTCATTGCAGCCATACTTCTACTTCTGTTTTTCACCCTTTTTCCAGGAAGAGAGCCTAAAATGCATCCGTTAATGCAAGATGCAGCCATACTCGCAATGGGTGACAGTCTGACCTACGGTTTTGGAGCGTCCCCCAGGCAAAGTTATTCTTCTATGCTCCAAAAATTAAGCGGCCGCCATGTTGTCAATGCCGGCAGGAACGGCAACACTTCTGTAGAAGGCCTGAAACGTCTGCCTGCGCTTCTGGACGATCCCTCCCTCAAAAGTGACCAGATACACCCCAATGCCAAAGGCTACAGAGTGATGGCAGAAAAGATATATGAAGCATTGAAGAGATACGGTTGGCTCTAAGAGCATCTATGTTACAGTTATTTGATAAAGGACGGAAATGATAAAAAACAAGTTCCAAAAAAACCAGAAAGACGGCTACCACCCTATCCTCAAACTCAAGGTGATCCTCTCAGGGCTGCGTTTTGCCATGGCGGACACAGCCGTGAACTACAAGATCATTCTCTCCGTTTTCGTGATCGTTCCGAGCCTTTTTCTGCACCAGTGGATAGATACTTCCGTCATTATCCTTGCTACAGCCATGATGATTTCAGCCGAACTCTTCAACACAGCCATTGAAGCGGTCTGTGACTATATGCAAAGTGAATTTGACCCGAAAATAAAGATCATCAAAGATGTTTCTGCGGCCGCTACGACCATAATGATCGTAGCCTGGATCATTGTCCTTGCCGTAGAAGCCTACGAGCTTTTTTTCAATATTACGCTGTAAGTACTATTTGACTTTGACCATTTTACGCCGCATATAGGCGATCTTGGTCTGGAGAGGAAGGTTCTTCGGACAGTGGTCTTCACAGCCCATCAGACTCATACAGCCAAACACACCATTCTCATCTCCTACCAGTTCATAGAAGTCTGCATCGGTCCGCTGGTCATGCGGATCGAGCAGAAAACGTGCCGTACGGTTCAGTCCGACCGCACCCAGGAAATCCTCTCGCATGACCTTCGTCGAACAGCTCGCCAGACAGATACCACACTCAATGCAACGGTCGAGTTCAAAGACCTCATCAGCCACTTCGGGATCGACCGGCTTCTCAATGCGTGAAAGGTCCGTCTCTTCCTGCGTATGGATCCAGCTTTCCACTTTGACGCTCATATCGTTCATCCAGTTGCCCGTATCGACCGAGAGATCCTTGATATGTTTGAAGACCGGCAACGGCAACAGGGTGATCTTTCCATCCTCAAATTCGTTCGTACGTGTCTTACATGCCAGTCTGGGCTTCCCGTTGACCACCATGGAGCAGCTTCCGCAGATCCCCGCACGGCATACAAAGTCAAAACTGAGGTCATGGTCCATCTTCGACCATATCTGTATCAGTGCGATATAGAGTGTCATACCCGGTGTTTCAGTCAATGTATAGGTCTGGTACTCCGGTTTGGAATCCTTGTCCTGAGGATTGTAACGGAAAACGGTGATCTCTATCTCTCTGTAATTTTCATTCTCAGGCATATCCTACTCCTACTCTTTCATTTTTATGTTTCAGGTTCCCCGGCAGTTCATAGTCGAGCAGTGCTTCCTGAACGGTGAAACGGTCGACAGTATCAAGTATTTTTTTGATCGCTTCTATCTCGGCTTCTCTCTGTGCGCTCAAGGGATTTGCGATAAGAGAATCTTTCCTTCCATACCCCCTGAAAGCCGGCGGCATCTCCATCTCCATGATGTCGATCTCTTCATAGTGGATCGTCGGAAGCGTATCTTCTTCATTCGGCCAGGTAGTGATGGTACGCTTGAGCCAGTGCATATCGTCCCGCTTGGGGAAATCTTCCCGGTAATGCGCCCCACGGCTCTCGGTTCTCTGCAGTGCCCCTTTGGCTACACACAGTGCCAGTTTGAGCATCTTGGTGACACGGTAGACCTCGTTGAGCCCCGGGTTGTTCCCCATACTTTTGGACTCGACCGTGATCTCTTTGGTCTTTTTGAGCAGCTCTTCAAGCTGGTGCACCGCATCGAGCAGGTCGTCACCGTTCCTGAATATTCCTACTTTATCCTGCATGATGTTACGCATTTCATCCTTAATGTCAAAAATGTTCAGACCACCGTCCCTTTCCAGTATCTCTTTCAGGTAATTCACCTGTTTCTGTAAATGCTCCTCTATCACGGAAGTGTTGGTATTGAGATGGGTCTCTTCGCAATACTGTGCAAAATACTCACCTACGATCATACCCGAGACCACCGCTTCACTGACCGAGTTTCCTCCCAGTCTGTTAAAACCGTGCAGGTCCCAGCATGCTGCTTCGCCTGCACTGAAGAGGCCCTTCATCGTCGTACTCTCACCTGTTGGCTTGACCCGTATACCGCCCATGGAGTAATGCTGCATAGGCAGTACGGGCATCCAGCCCTTTTCACCTTCATCCGCAGGGTCTATGCCGTTGAAACTGATGGCGATATCCTGTACGTCTCGCAGGTTTTTCTCTATGTGTTCACGCCCCAGAATGGAAATGTCGAGCCACAGATGGTCGCCATAGGGTGATTTGACCCCTTTGCCTTTTCTGATATGCTCTATCATCCGGCGGCTCACCACGTCTCTTGAGGCAAGCTCTTTCTTTTCGGGTTCATAGTCAGGCATAAAACGGTACCCGTCCTTGTCACGCAGCACACCACCGTCCCCGCGGCACCCTTCTGTCAGCAGTATGCCCGAAGGTACGATCGGTGTGGGGTGGAACTGTACCGCTTCCATGTTGCCCAGTTCGGCGATCCCTGTTTCAAGCGCAATGGCCGTACCGATCCCCTTACAGATGATCGCATTGGTCGACTGTTTGTAGATACGACCGTAGCCACCGGTGGCGATCATTGTTCCACGCGCCACATAGGCGATAAGCTCTCCGTTGATCAGGTCACGCACCACAACACCGTGGCAGACTCCCTGATCATGAATAATAGAGATCGCTTCCTTTTTATCGTGGATGGTCACATCCCGCTTCAACGCTTCGTTCGCAACAGCATAGAGCATCGTATGCCCCGTAGCATCGGATGTGTAACAGGTACGCCACTTCTTCGTTCCGCCGAAATCACGCGCATTGATGAGACCGTACGCCTCTTCACGCTCCGTGATCGTCTCTTTTTTCCCATTGATGACCACGGTATGGTCACCCTTGCCAATACGGCTCCATGGCACACCCCAGGCCGCCAGTTCACGTATCGCTTTGGGTGCGGTGGTCACGAACATACGTGCAACCCTCTGGTCACAGCCCCAGTCGCTTCCTTTTACCGTGTCAGCGAAGTGGACATCTTCATTGTCTCCTTCTCCCATGATGGAGTTGGCGAGACTCGCCTGCATACCGCCCTGTGCAGCTGCCGAGTGAGAACGTTTCACCGGCACCATACTCAGCACCATAGTATCAAGCCCTTTCTCTCTGGCAGCGATGGCGGAACGCAATCCCGCCAGACCCCCGCCTACGATCAATGCATCGGTATATATTATCTTCATTTTTTCTGCTCCACATATCTTTTTCCGTAATCATTCTGATGTTCGTAACCTATCTTCATGTAGGTTCCCAAAGAAGCCAGGCCTAGAAGCAGGTAGACTCCGACAAGAAGCTTGATAATCGCCCGGCTTTTTCTTCTGTTGGCCCGCGGATCTTTCCCGTCGAACCACCCCCATTTAATGATAAGGCGGTACATACCGATACCCCCGTGCAGCACGACTGAGATAAGCAGCACCAGATACATCGGCCACATCAGGTCACTGTAAATTCTGTCCGACGAAGCGTAGGGTCCTATGTTCTCCGGCTGCGTCATCATCATATAGAGGTGAATGGAGCCCAGAAAGAACATGATAAACCCCGTCGTGATCTGTATGTACCAAAGATTCGTATCATTATGGGCAAGGAGTGCTTTATGCTCTATGTAGCGGCGATACTCATGATAAGAAGAGGGGAATTTGCGCAAAGCCACACCCGCATGCACGACAAAGAGTGAAAAGATGATCACTGCCAGTGCAGAAATGATCAGCGGTTCTCCCCCTTCGATAAAGGGTTCTCCTTCGAAGAGTTTGGTCAGCCTGTACATTGCCTCTTTCCCCAGAAGGATGGAAGATTCGAACAGGAGATGAAACATAATGAACAGTGCCAGAAAGAGCCCTGAAACACTTTGCAGAAAATCGATCCTTGCAGGCATTCTGCTTTTTCGTTTGCCACTGTCCTTCCCTGTCAGGAGTTCCGTAGTATATTCCCGGTTCAACATGATTTTCCTTGCTAGTGATATAAATTATATTATAACTAAATAATGAATATGGGCACGTTAAAATACGCTACAATGCTCTTCCTCATCCATTTTTCTTTTTTTGCTTTTTTCTCTTGATAATAAGGCCATTTTAACACTACAATTTGATATAATATTGCAATATAAAGGAGAAGTTATGCCAAAAAAACTCATATTGATCATCGGTGCGCCCGGAGCGGGAAAATCCACCCAAGCAGAAATGCTTGCCCAGAAATATCCTGAGAAGATCACAAGTTACTCTACAGGTGAACTGTTGAAACAAGAGACCCAGAGCGGTTCAGCTGTCGGAAGGATCATCAGTGATTATTTCTATAAAGGTCATCTCGTACCTTCTTCCATCATCATTGATGTCGTACTTGATGCTATCAAAGCGGCACCGACCGATGTCGTGGTCATAGAAGGGTTCCCCAGAAAAGAGAAGCAGGTAAAACTCTTTGGAGATGTACTCTTTTCCCATAAAGATATCGAACTTGTCAATGTGATCGAGCTCTCAGTGAGTGACATTGCAGGAAAAGAAAGATTTACCGGTTCTGAAGAGATCTATGAAAATGAACTGCAGGCATACAAAGAGACTATTGCCGAAGTAGAGAAATACTATAAAGAACATGACCTTCTCAAAGTGGTTGACGCAGAAGCTCCGCTTGACGAGACCTTCAGGCAGATCGAAGTGATCATCCAGGATAAGATCTAAGCCCTGTTATCGCGTGACCTGCCAAAAATTAGGTCACGCTCTATTGTTTTACGCTTCACCGCGTATCTGATAGGTGATATCTCCCGCACCGAATGCAGCAACAAGCCCTTCACTGTACTCACGAATGACATGCCCGTCCTTGATAACCTTGACGATACCGTCTTCTTTGGTCACTGAATCTGCCATCAGCAGTTTGTAACGGCTGAACGCTCCTTTCAGGTCAATGTCCACTTCCAGTTCTCCCGCAGACCAGATAGGCAGAATGACCAGTTCATTTGCACCCTCGAAGCACTCTACAAAAGCAGGAAGGTTGTCAATGGTCCTTGAGTACTTATGCGGCTGCCAGATCACGTTGAGCTGCGTAAAGCCGCGCAGTGCCTCATAGGTCTTGAGAGAGTGCATGGTCACTTTGATCTCCGTAGGATGATGCCCATAGTCATCAATGACCACACAGTTCTCTGTATTCTGTACAATATCAAACCGTTTTTTGATCCCTTTGTAGCTGCGAAGACGGCTGCGCAGTGCTTCGATACCTTCACCCATTTTCAGCGCAGCCAGAATCGCCAAAGCCGCATCCAGAGCAATATGTTCCCCAAAACCGAAGACTTCAAAGGCTCCAAGATCCAGCAGTTCAAATCGTGTATGCGGTTCACCGTTGACCAGTACAAACTCTATGTTGCTGATATCTCTGGAAGGATAGAGCTTGATACTCTCCATATCGAGTGAAGCAAGAAATTCATCTTCGGCATTGATGACACATGTTTTCGCCAATGAGAGGAAATTTTTATAGGCATTGTAAAAACGTTCTTCATCATACTCGTAATACTCCATATGCTCCGGTTCCACATTGGTCACGATAGCCAAAGTCGGATTGGAGTTCAGAAAGCTCTCGTCACTCTCGTCCGCCTCAAAGACCACTTTGTCGTTTGGGAAGTTACGCACGTTGGAACCGAACTCTTTTGAGATCGCTCCTATGAGGGCATTGGACTCCGGGATGAGCGATGCCAGCATAGAGGATGTGGTACTTTTCCCATGCGCACCGCCTACGGCATAGACCTCTTTGTCATCCAGAATGAACTTCAGTACCTCTTTACGGGAAAGCAGTTCTATTCCCAACTCTTTGGCTCTTTGGTATTCCGGATTGTTCGGACGTACCGCTGCAGAGTAAATGACCCTGTCTGCCCCTTCTACAGCATCTGCATAATGAGGAATAGTGATCTTCGCATCGAAATTCATTGCAAGATCATTGGTAATCTCAGTCTGCCTGATATCTGATCCGGAGATCTTATGGCCGTCATTGTATAGGAATTTTGCCAGTGCAGAAAGACCGATACCGCCTATGCCTATAAAGTGTATTTTCATCCTAGTCCTTCTATTCTCATTTGCTGCTGTGGAGATACAGCACCCTACGCGTTCTGATCTTTTTCAAGCACTTTCAATTCCTCTTTCCCCTGCGCGACATACTTGGCATACATCGTCAGAAGAATGTCGTTTGGTTGCACGAAGCTCTGGATGAAAAGCGCCAGAGGATCGTTGGGGTCTATGTCACCCACATCCACCAGATTGTCGATGAAGTCATCAAAGCCCATCCCTGACATCACGGCAGCGGCATGGATCATCATGGCATCCTTGAGTCCTGGGTGGTCCATTGTGTGATGCAGGACAAGGAACATCTCTTTGGCTGCCTTCTGGTCATTCTCGCTGTACCGCTGAATGGCATGTTCATAGATCGCTCTGGCAATAGCCTTCTCTTCTTCATCGTTCATGTTGAAAGATCTGTGTTCAACAAGATATTGGGAAAGCTTGTCAAAAGCAGTGTTGACAATATAGGTAAAGATCTCATTGATCTCATCTTCATCTGCTTCGATGACAAGCTGTGCATCGAGCAGCTGATATCCTTTGGCAATGCTCTCTTCTGCTTTGCACTCCTCTTCCAAACGTTTGATATTGGCAAGAAACTCAGGATCTTTTTTGAGCTCTTCTACGTGTATTTCCGGCATTTCCATTTTTATCCTTTATTTTTTAATTCCTCGTTCAAGACTGCAATACGCTCCAACGCTTCTCTTGTTTTATCCGCTTCATAGACAAGCGCCAGCCTGACATAGCCTTTGCCTTCTCCTTCACGTCCAAGGAACGATCCGGGGAGCACTTTGAGATTGTACTTTTCATAGAGTTTGACGGTAAAATCTATCTCATCATCAACTTCAAGCCAGATGTAGAAGGTGGCCTCGGGTGCTTCCACACCCAGGACCTCTTTGGCGATCTCAAAATTCTTTCTGTATTTCTGTCTGAATCCCTCCACATGTTCCTGGTCGGCCCATGCTACCGCAGCAGCCTCCTGCAACGGCAAGGGAGAAGCGCACCCCACATAGGTGCGGTACACCATATAGGCTTTGAGTATTTCTGCATCTCCCGCAATAAAGCCGCTTCTAAGACCCGGTGCGGAAGAGCGTTTCGAAATGGAGTTGATCACCAGGATATTCCTGAAATCCTCATTGCCCGCTTCGATGCTGGCATTGAGCAGGGAAGGTACGGGGTCATTGAGGTAAAGATCGGCATAACATTCATCATTGAGCAGAACGAATTCATGTTTAAGAGCGAGTTTGACCCACTTTTTCATCTCCTCCATATCCATGACCGAACTGGTCGGGTTGTTCGGAGAGTTGAGAATGACCAGATTCGCCTCGGCCAGCATAAACTCATCCACCTCCGGCTGAAAACCGTTGTCTTTGTTCAGGTTCAGATAGACCACATCTCCCCTGCTCGCTTTTGCCGCTCCCTCGTAGATCTGGTAGAAAGGATTGGGAAAGACCATCAGGGCTCTCTCGGCATCATGCAGCAGGAACTGCGGAAAATTGAAAAGTACTTCACGGGTACCGAAAGTCGGAATGATCTGTGTGTTGTCCAGACTCAAGCCAAAACGCTTTTGCAGATAGGTCAGCATCCCTTCGCGCAGAACTGCTTCGCCTGCAGTTTTGGGGTACTTGTTCAGCAGCGATGCATTGTCACAGAGCGCATCCAAAATAAACTGCGGCGTTGCAAACTGCGGTTCACCTATGGTCAGGCTCAATGGTGCAAAATCATTGTTTGGCGTTACGTTCTCAAGAAGTTGGTTGAGTTTTTCAAAGGGATAGGTTTCGAAGTTCATGTATGCTCTGTATTTTTAGGAGATTATACCGAAGATGGGGTTAAAATTTGAAAACCGTAGAAACCTGCGCTCCTTTGGTGACTAAAGCGATCCTCCAAGACGTGCGAACTCTATCCTTGCAGCAATATCTTCCAGACGGTCGATGATCTTCAGGTTCTTTCTGATGTATTTTCCATACTGCAATAGTAGTATGGATTGATAACATTTTTATTACAGTAGCGATCCCCTAAAGCTATATCTTCTTCAATATCCTTTTTTTTGAAGAGATAATGAGTGCGATCCCGAGGAGCAGCATGAGTATGAGAAAAAAAGCCAGATACATATCGGTATTGAAACCGCAGGAACGGTCACATACGACACCACCCACCGGACACAGATACTGATCACCGCAAACCTGCTTGCCGATGAAAGCGGAGATCAGGCCTGTTGTTCTGTCTATGATAAGAACAAGCAGTGAAATAACACTGAGATAGATACCCGCTTTTTGTTTGAGTCTACGTTTTCTCATGAACTTTAAGCCTTCTCTCTATAATTAGTAAAGCGTTGCCGATTTACGGCCTGCCGCATTCTTCTCTTCCACAAGAAATGCACCCGAAGAGATCTTCTCTCTGACCTTCTTCAGCACTTCTTCCGCGGTATCCTTGCCCGTGTAGCTGCCGATAAAGACTTTGTAGCCATCCTCTTTCTTTATCCTGTATGTCAGTCCCAGCTTTGATATGTTGGAAAGGTAGTAGTCGTTAGGCGGTTTTGAAAAGGAGCCTGCCTGGATACTGTAACGTACACTCTTTGCCTGGGGAGAAGGTTTTTTTTGTCCTGTTTTATCAGGCAGTGGCATACTTTTTGGTTCTGTTTTTGCCGTATAGACACCCCGTCCCTTGTAGCTCACCAGCCATTTGATGATATTATTCTGCAGCTGTGCC
The DNA here is from genome assembly GCF_000987835.1 of Sulfurovum lithotrophicum. Taxonomy (NCBI): domain Bacteria; kingdom Pseudomonadati; phylum Campylobacterota; class Epsilonproteobacteria; order Campylobacterales; family Sulfurovaceae; genus Sulfurovum; species Sulfurovum lithotrophicum. The sequence goes on from NZ_CP011308.1 coordinate 1,867,962, forward strand.
GCTTTCCATCTGCCTTTCGTGGTATTAACCAGGATCACTGCTGTATAGACTCTGCCGTTTCTGCTTTTGACATAGCCGGCAATGTTCTTCACACGTTTCAATGTCCCTGTCTTCATCCAGGCACGCTTACGTACAATGGTCCCGCGAAAACGTCTTTTGATCGTGCCATCCACTCCGGCGATGGAGAGTGTGTTCATCCATCTCTGTCCATACCTTCTGTAAGCATCATCCAGTATATCTGCCAGCAGTTTTGCCGTGAGTCTTGACGACCTTGAAAGCCCGCACCCGTTATCAATATGCAGAGGACCGCTCTTGAGCGCTCCCCTGCTTTTGAGAATGTACTCCACTGCCTGCCTGCCTTTTGAAAGTGTCGCAGGTGCGCCGTACAGCTTGGCACCCAGCAGAAGTAAAATATGCCGTGCATAGAGATTGTTGGATTTTTTCGCCGTTTTTGAAATGATCTTTTCCAGCGGTCTGGAGGTGTGCGTAAAGAGCTCTTTGGCATCTTTGGGGATTTTGTTGAGCCGGAAACCACCTTGTACCAAAACATTTGATTTCTGCAAAGCATCTTTCAGTGCATAATAGAACGATTTGTAGGGTTTGGTAATGACCTGGCAAAGCTTGCGTGTACCGCAGCGCTTTGAGATAGGTCCCTTCAGCAATACAGTCGTAGGATTTTGTTTCTTATCCACTTTGAATGAAGGCCAGGAGTAGCGTCCCCTGCAGGGTTTGTTGACTGGCTTGAGCTTATTCACCACTCTGTAGCTTGCATCCGGAATTTCTTTTGTCACTACATTTTTTTTGGGTGTGATACAGATGGTACTGACCCGCTCATTGAACATCATGGCATCAGGCATTGCATTGTAGGGGCTGTAGGTATGCTGGTCGAAACCGGAATTGTCTTTGGTCCCTACTTTGAAGTAGCTCCGGTCAATGACGATATTGCCGGTGATCTTCTGTATACCTTTGGCTTTGATATGCTCAACGATTGTTGGCAGGTCTTTGTTTGAGAGCGTTGGGTCACCAAAGCCTTTGACGAGAAGATCGCCGTAGAGCACTCCGTCTTTGATCTTTCCCCGGCGGTAGAATTTCGTGGGCCAGCGATAGTTGAAACCAAGCTTCAGTACAGCTGCATAGGTAGATAGAACTTTAACCACAGATGCCGGTGTACGTGATCTGTCGGCATTGAGTGAAGCGACCACACGTTTGCTGCTCCCTGCTTCTTTGATATAGATACTGATATCTTTTTTCGGTATTCCCGATTTGCCTATGATCTGGTTTATCCCGGAAGGCAAGGCATAGATATACATTGTCAGGGCAAAGAACCATACGATACTTCTCTTCATTCCACTCACTTCTTTTCCCTGTAGGCTTTTTCTAATCTCTGCATCGCTTCCTGCAGAACTTTTCTGGATGTCGCAATGTTCAAACGCATGAAACCGTCTCCGCATTCTCCGAAACTCTTTCCGTCATTAAGACCGAGTTTGGCTTTCTGAATGAAAAATTGTACCAGATTTTCATGAGTCATTCCCATCGCACGGCAGTCAAGCCACATCAGAAAGGTCGCTTCGGTCTCTACCGGAATGATGGGAATCCGGTGTTCTTCCAAATAGGTTTTCACAAAATAAATATTCCCCAGCAAATATTCTTTTAAAGCCTCAAGCCACACCTCACCCTTTTCATAAGCACTCATCAGCGCTTCAATACCGAAAGGGTTTCCATTGGTGATACCCGATTTGTCCTGCTCGAGTCTGTAGGCTCTGCGCAGACGGGCATTGGGGATGACGGAAAAGGAAGTGTTCAGTCCTGCCACATTGAAGGTTTTTGATGGTGCGTTGAGTATCACACAGTGTTTTTGGGCCTTTTCAAAACTGCCTAAGACATGATGCTCTTTTCGGAACACCATATCGGCATGGATCTCATCGGAGACGATCGTTACATTATTCTCAACGCAAAGTTTGATGATCTGTTCAAGTTCCAACCTGTCCCATGCTCGTCCTGTAGGATTGTGCGGAGAGCAGAGCAGAAAAAGTTTCGCCTCTTTCGCTTTGGTTTCAAAATCGGCAAAGTCGATCATATATTTTTCATCTTGATAGAGCAAAACATTCTCAAGCACTTTGCGTTTTCTGTGCTTGACCGAGGAGACAAAAGGCGGGTAGATCGGTGTCTGGACGAGTATGCCGTCCCCTTTTTCCGTATAGGCTTCAATGGCAAAATTCATAGAGGGAACGACCCCGTAACAGGGTACGATCCATTCTCTCTCTATCTGCCAGCCGTACCTTTTGGCATACCAGGATTCTATTGCGTCATAATAGCGTTCCGGATAGACCGTATAGCCGTAAAGAGGATGCTTTGCCCTTTTGATCAGTGCATCCTGCACACAGACAGGGGAAGCCAGGTCCATATCGGCCACCCACATGGGCAGAAGATCATCAGTGCCAAATTTCCTGACGGCATCATCATACTTGGTCGCGTAGGTACCGCTTCTATCTACGGCTTCAAACATCATTGCTTTTCCCAAACAGTCATTTCTGCAATAGTGTGTTGATGTTTTCTTGCGGTCTCCTGTATGACAAAGGGAACATCCCTTCTGTCTATCAGTCTGAAATCTTTTTCCAATATCTCCGTAAGTCCCTCGAAGGTACTCACACTCTCCCCGTCTCTTTTACAGCCGCCTATCCATTTCTCTTTGGGCGTGGACTCCTCCTGCCAGGTGTAGGGGGAGGTCAGAACGAAGAGACCGCCTTCATTTAATCGCGGGGCAATGGAATCCAGGAATTTTTTCGGATCATACAGCCTGTCCAGCAGGTTCCCTGCAAAGATCAGATCGAAGTTATCAAAGAGTGGTTTAAGATTACAGGCATCCGCCTGCCAGAAAACGACCTTCTGCCGTTCCTTCTCCAGACCAAGCTGTGCCAAAGAGACTTCATGGAAGGACTCCAGTTCACCTTCTGTAGGCATCACATAGCGAAGCGTGCCGCTTTCCTTGAGCTTCTGAGCCTCCTGTATAAACCTCGCGGAGAAATCCACCCCTATCACCTCATCGAAGTGACGTGCCAGTTCAAAGGTGCTTCTTCCGATAGCACAACCGATATCAAAAGCCCGCCGTTTTGGTTTCTCTTTCATATATTCAGCAATCAGAGAAGCACATTTGGCAGGATAGTTCTCCACTCCCAACCTGTTCTCAGCCCAGCCGAAATGGCAGTATTGGGAGATGATACTGTCCGTTGTGTAGGGATTGGTCGTCACTTTCTCATCATAACTGCTCTCAACATAGCGAAATCCTGCATGCTGATAGAAATGCCGCCTGAAAGCATATCGGCTCGTTTCAAGCGCCAAATTGCCGCAGCTGATCCACGAACCGCCTTTGATGAGATTGTGTTTCCCGTCAAAAGTCGGTACCGTAAAATCATCATAGACCGGATGCACTGCAAAACCTTCAAAAGGATAGATCGGTGTACGGCTCCACTGCCATACATTCCCGACAACATCATAAAATCCGTTATGCGCATACCGGTCGACCGGTACGGAAGAGGCGGTAATTCTCAGGTCTATGTTCCCCGGCACCTCTGTCCCCAAAGACCATTCGGTATATCCTGGTACGTCTGCAACACTTCTCAGACGCATGTATTCATCTTCTGTTGGCAGGGAGATCAGCTTCTTCTCTTTTTTGCCCAGCCAGCGGCAAAAGGCTTCCGCTTCCAGACAGTTCACCTCCACCGGCCAGTTCATTGGCAGAGGGATCTCCGAGAGCATGGTACGCAAACGGTAACCGCTTGTCTGGCTCTCGTCTTCTATCCAGAAGAGAGGATGCTTTGCTCCGGTATAGCTTCTCCAGGCAATACCCTCTTCACCCCAGAAAGTATCATTCTCATAGCCACCGGTCTTTACGAACTCCAGATACTCGGCATGGGAAACAAGATACCTGGAAACTTTGAATGCGGGGACATCCGCCTCATGGTGGCCGTATTCATTGTCCCATCCGAAATAGTCGGCATTTTTTCCTTTACCCAGAAGCACCCTGCCGCCTGCTACATCAAGCAACTCATTCTCCGGTGCTTCACCGGATGCTTCACAAGTATTCCAAAGTTCTGTTTCCTGCAGCATTGTAAGAGGAAGCTGACGTATCAGAACGGAAGAGGTCTCAAGATGGATATTCTCATGCTCGACCCCCATCAGAATCACCCACCAGGGCGAATCCTGTGTAATGGGCAGTGTCAGAGGAAGGGTGTCGATAAGTTTGGAAACCAGAGTATAGACCTCCTCCCTGTATGCCTGTGTATGTGAAAGGGTCGGCCAGTTGTAGTGTTGTTCGTTGAGGTCGTCCCAGCTCATTTCATCCACTCCGACCGCGAAGATGGATTCCAGTTCAGCATCGATGCGTTTGTCAATGATCTTGGCAAGTTTGAGTTTGTTGATGAAAAATGTAGCGGTATGGCCGTAATAAAAAATGATTGGGTGGCGGAGAGGATCCGCCTTGATGAAGTAAGCCTCTTCTTTGGCTACAGTTTTAAAAAGTGATTCGTACCGTTTAAAGCAGTATTGAAAATAGTGTTTGATCTCAGAGCGTTTCAGCTCACTGTCATCCCCTGTAAGTGCCGGCATCTGAATTACAAGTTCCATAAACCGATCCCCGACATGTTCTTAAAAATCGGCTTTCTCTTTCGCACTCTCGATCATGGAAACGAATATCGTATAGAGGTTGGCAATTACCGCACCAATGACCAGGCCAACAGCGATCCTGTCGTTATCATAAAACTGCAGTGCGAAAAATGCCGGTATCAGGTGAAGGTCAGCGACCAGCGAACCGGCAAGAAGTTCCGCTGAGAGGATGTTCCGCACTCCGATCTTCAGAATGGTTGAAACCACATTTACCGACCCGGCGATAAAGAGTGCTACCGTTGAATTCTCGTACAAGAACGCCGCCGATGTCGTCAGTGACATCAACGTAAAAAAGATATAAAAAACCTTACCCCATTGCATTATCCCACTCCTTTAAAAAAGCTTTTCTTTAAGAAAAGCATACCACAACTCTTCATTTTTCACTCTTAACTCTTTTTTAGCTTCGCTTTTTGATCAGAAGAGAAGATGCACTTTAACGCTAAAGTGTTCCGCCTTCATACATCTGGCGCATCTTCTCTTTCTCTTTCTCTCTCTTGAGCTTTTCCGCCTCTTTCTCCCTGAAGCTTGATACATCAAAGCCAAGCCACATCAGGATCGGGGAAGCCACGAAGATCGAAGAGTAGGTACCGACGACGACACCTACAAGCAGCGTGAAACTGAAACCTCTGATGATCTCTCCGCCGAAAAGGAAGAGGGTCAGCACAACAAAGAACGTCGTTAATGAAGTCAGTGTCGTTCTTGAGAGGGTCTGCGTAACCGACTCATCAATGATCGATGCCAGTTCCGGTTTTTTGATCGTTCTGATCCCTTCACGGATTCGGTCGAAAACAATGATCGTATCGTTCAGGGAATACCCCAGAATGGTCAAAAGCGCTGCAAGCGTATCTAGGTTCACCTCGATACCGAAAAGTACTACCGCACCCATGGCAATGGTGACATCGTGTACCAGAGCCATGACCGAAGCAACGGCAAATCGCCACTCGAACCGGAAAGAGACATAGATGAGAATACCGAGGATCGCAAGGAACATCGACATGATCCCTTTTTCACGAAGCTCGGAACCGACTTTGGCACCGACCATGTCTACCCGTCTCACTTCGAACTTCCCTGTATCTTTCAACAGCTGCGTCATCTTGTCACTGATGTCTTCACCCAGTGCTTTTGAACTCATCTTTGTGCGGATAACGACTTCATCATCACTTCCGAAGTAGGTCACACTCGCACCTTCATAGTTTTTGTCTACACTGATAGCTTTACGTACTTTTTCTATGGGGGCTTTGCCCTCATATTTAACCTGAACGAGCGTACCACCCGCAAAATCGATCCCGTAGTTGAATCCTTTGGTGAAGATCAGCCCCAGAGAGAGGATCACCACCACAACGGAGAGAATACCGAAACGTTTGCTTTGGCTCATCAAAGAGAGCGGTTTTTTCAGTCTGAACAGTTCCATTATTTTGCCCCCTCTGTTTTAATACCGAACCAGAGGTTCAGTTTCTCTTTACGCATTTTCGGAAGCAGCCACTGGTAGATACCGTGTGTTCCGACGATCGCCGTCAGCATCGAAGCCAAAATACCGATACTCATCGTAAGAGCAAAACCCTTGATGGCACCCGTACCGTAGGCATAGAGTACGACCGCTGCGATCAGCGTGGTCACGTTGGCATCCAGAATGGCTGTAAAGGCATTGTCATATCCGTCCTCTATCGATTTGGCTATCGATTTTCCTTCATGCAGCAGTTCACGGATACGTTCATTAATGATAACGTTTGCATCCACTGCCATACCCACTGTCAGGACGATACCCGCCATACCCGGCAGTGTCAGGGTCGCACCAAAGAGCGACATGATCGCAAGGATCAGGAAAAGGTTTCCTATAAGCGCTACGTTCGCGATCACCCCCGCCATACTGTAGTAGATGACCATGAAAGCGATCACCAGAATGAAACCGAGTGCCAATGCGATAGAACTCGCCTTGATACTGTCCGCACCCAGGCTTGGGCCGACAGAACGCTTCTCCATCACGAAGACCGGAGCAAGCAAAGCCCCGGAACGCAGTGCGATCGCGATATCATGCGCCTCTTCCAGCTTGAAGTTACCCGAGATCTGCACATGTCCGCCGCCGATTCTCTCACGGATCACCGGTGCCGAATAGACTTTGTTGTCCAGCACGACAGCCATACGCTTGCCCACTGCTTTTGCAGTAAAGTCACCGAATATCTTGGCTCCCTGACCGTTGAGTGAGAAATTGATCACCGGCATATTGCTTTTATCGAAGCCTACTTTAGCATCGGTCAGCATGGAGCCGTCAAGTACGGGGATCTGGCGAAGAAGATACTTCTCGTTCGTATTGACATCCTTGAGGATGACATCCCCGTAGCTTTTTGCCTCTGCCGCACTCATGGTCGATACCCTTGCCGCACGGTCCTCATCGACCGCCATAAGCTGAAGGTGTGCCGCTCTGGCGATGAGTTCACGGATACGCTGTTCATCCGCCTGCGTTTTGATACCCGGCACTTCGACCAGGATCTTGTCTTCACCCTGTTTGGCTACCGTCGGTTCAGCCAGGCCGAACTCGTTCAGTCTGTTCCTGATGGTATCGACCGCCTGCTTGATGGCATTCTGTTTGGTCCTTGCCATCTCTTTGGACGTCATCTGCACAGTGAACTTCATACCGTTCTGGTTTATAACGATCCCCGGGATCTCTTTTTTCAAAAGCGCAGTCGCCTTGGTCACATCGTCACTGTCGAGAAGTTCGAAAGTTACTTTGTCACCGTCAACCATACGAAGGTCGTCAAAAATGATCTCTTCATCGTCAAAAACATACTTGACCGTTCCGGCTATCGATTTTGTACGGGAGGCAATAGCAACATCACTTTTGATCCCAAGGAGCATATGAAGTCCTCCCTGCAGGTCAAGCCCGAGAGTGATCTTCTTCCCGCTCTCGCTTTGCATAAGAGAGGGAATGGAGAATACCACACCGAAGATCAGTGCGAAAATAAAGAGTATTACTCTGAAATTAAGCGTTTTCATTACCTGTTTCAACCTTTTTTGCCACATAGGCTTTGTCGAGTTTCACTACAGTGTCATCATTTAGTTTGATTTTGATAAAATCTTCTTCGACTTTAATGATAGTAGCGATAAGCCCGCCACTGGTAATGATCTTATCACCTTTTTCAAGGCTTGTAAGCATCTCTTTGTGTGCTTTGACCTGCTTCTGCTGTGGTCTAATGATCAAAAAATAGAAAATCGCGAATAAGATGATAAGCGGTAGAAACGAACCTATCATGCTTCCTTGTTCTGCTCCCATAGGAATCCTTTTGAGTAAATTGAGAAATTTTCGAAGTTATTTTAGCACCTTTGTACTAACAAGAGGCTTGAGCATCGCGCTTCTGGGTTCTGCCTTTATCTACCTTGAGCACTGGGGTTTCTCCGTACTCTGGCTCAATACCATTTTGGGAATCTCCTTTCTTTACCTGCTCCTCTCCTCAGACAGAAGTATCTGGCTGATCACGGGATTCTTCCTCGGTATTTTCTGGTTCTGGTGGATCGCCCTGAGCTTCAAGCACTACCATATGCCCTGGGCCATTCCGATCGTTGTGATTGTCATGGGACTGCTTTATGGCACACTCTTTTGGGCCATTGCTTTTCTGGCAGAAAAAATCCCAACTATCAATAAAAGTGTTGCAATACAACTTAAACCGACACTCTTCACTCTTCATTCTTCACTCTTCACTCTGAGCCTAAAAGCCCTCGGCCTTTTGGGACTAAGCTACATCCACCCCTTCGGCTTCGACTGGTTCAAGCCCGAACTGATCTTCGTCGAAAGCTATTTCGGAATACAGAAGTGGCAATTTGCGATTATCCTTGCCGGTATTGTATTGACGTTATGGAAAAAACAGTATGCCTATCTGTTTCTTGTGCTTTTCGCCTGGCAGCCTCTACCCACGACAGAAATACACCTTCCTCAAGATATTCGCATTGTCACGACATACACCAGCGTGGAAGAGAAATGGGACAAAACCTTGCATCCTCAACAGTTCAATGCCCTCTTTTCCTCCATAGATAAAGCCATCGATGAGAACAAAAGTCTGGTGATCCTGCCCGAGTCGGTCTTCCCGGTATTTCTCAAACGCTCGGTATCTTTAATGCAGGCACTTAGAGAGAGGTCAAAGAAAATAGCCATCGTTGCAGGAGGACTCTACTGGGATAGTAAAACACCAAGGAACTCGACCTACATTTTCACTGACGATAACATGCAGATAGCCAACAAAGTCCTGCTGGTCCCTTTTGGGGAGAGCAACCCACTGCCCGACTTCCTGAGTGACTGGGTCAATAAAGTCTTTTATGACGGGGCAGTAGACTACAAAGCTGACAGCAATGTGACCGACTATACCATTAACGGTATACGTTACAGGAATGCCATCTGTTTTGAAGCGACTTCTGAAAAACTCTATGAGGGCAGACCGGAACATATGATCGCACTAAGCAACAACGGCTGGTTCACACCCTCCATTGAGCCGACTTTGCAGAAACTGCTGTTACAATACTACAGCAGAAAGTACGATACGACTATCTATCATGCTGTCAATATGGCAGAATCGTATATCGTGCAGAACGGAGAGGTAAGGAGTACCCCATAAATAGCAAAAAATTCTGGACAGCACCCATCAAGGGATACCAGTATATTTCCAAAATGCTGCCGGCAAACTGCCGCTACTACCCCAGCTGCTCGGAGTATGCCAAATGGCAGTTCGAGTTCAATGCCCCGCACAAAGCTCTGGTGGCCAGCACCCTACGCATTTTGAGGTGCAATCAGCTCTTTGACGGGGGCATAGACTACCCCGTCGTTACGTTTGTGCCCCCCGGACACGATGCTTTACGCAAACTTAATGCTTTTTGTGGCAAAATGAAAGTTATCTACTGGTTCGTACCCAAGGACGAAACCCGTTCCCAATACTATGTCATAAAGGATTTTGATGCCATCAACAACAGTGAGACTTGATGCTCCGCTCGACATGCACCTGCACCTTAGAGACGGTGAGATGCTTAACAACATCGCCAAAGAAAGTGCGCAGACTTTCAGCGGTGCTGTCGTCATGCCCAACCTCGTACCACCTGTCAGCAGCAAAGCGGAGATTGTCGCCTATAGAGAACGTATTATGAAAGCCATCGGTGAGGAGAGCTTCATTCCCTACATGACACTCTTTTTCAAACCTGAATACGACAGGGTTTTTCTCGAATCCCTTAGGGAAGATCTCACATCCATCAAACTCTACCCTGCCGGTATCACGACCAACTCCGAAGGAGGGGTAAGCGGTTTCGATGTAGAAGAACTTCGGCCTACACTTGAAGCAATGAGCGATCTAAATATCCCTCTCTGCATCCACGGCGAGACCAACGGATTTGTGATGGACCGTGAAGCACAATTCGTTCCCATTTACGAAAAGCTTGCCACTGCGTTCCCGAAACTCAAAATTATCATGGAGCATATCACGACCAAAGAGAGCGTGGAAGCACTGGAGAGATTCGATAACCTCTATGCCACGATCACCTTGCACCACCTTCTCATTACCCTTGATGACGTAGCAGGAGGCATGCTGCAGCCGCATCTCTTCTGCAAACCCATCGCCAAGCGTCCCGAGGACAGGGAAGCACTGCTGAACATTGCGCTAAAAGCCCATCCCAAAGTGATGTTCGGGTCTGACTCCGCACCACACCCTAAACATGCCAAAGAGGCTTGCGGCTGTGCGGCAGGTGTCTTTACCGCACCCATTGCCCTGCAGGTACTCACCGAACTTTTTGAAACACATAATTCACTTGACAACCTACAGGCATTCATTTCGGGAAATGCCCGGCAGGTTTACGGTATAACCCCTCTTAAGAAGCAGGTCATTCTAGAGAAAAAACCTTTTACTGTCCCGGCAGACTACAAAGGTGTCGTACCTATGTATGCAGGAGAGAGATTGGCCTATTCCATCAGAGAGGTCAAACATGGATAACCGTCTCAAGGAATTTGAAACCGGGCATGAATCCTTCAGAAAGATCGCTTTTAACAAGAGCAAAGAACGTTTCCGGAAACTGGTCGAGGAAGGACAGAATCCCAAAGCCCTTTTCATAGGATGCAGTGACTCCAGGGTCATGCCTGCCATGATCACAAGTTCCAGACCCGGAGACCTCTTTATTGTCAGAAATATCGGCAACTTCGTAGCTCCTTTCAATCCGGATGCAGATTTCCATGCTACCGCTTCCGCTATTGAGTATGCGGTCAGCATTCTTGAAGTCTCCGATATTATTGTCTGCGGACATTCGGACTGCGGTGCCATTGCCGCGCTCTATAAGGAGATCAGGCAGACACCGGAGAATATCCATACGGTCAAATGGCTTGAGCTGGGACAGGAAGCCAAGAAAGTGGCCCTTCTTACCCACCGTAACAGTGGGAAAGAGGTCTTACAGCGTTACACGGAGAAGATCTCCGTTGTCTTCCAACTTGACAACCTTCTTAGCTATCCTGGCGTCAAAAAAAGGGTTGAGGAGGGCACGCTTTTTCTTCATGGCTGGCATTACAATATTGAGAATGGTGAGATAGTCTATTATGACGATGAAAATTTCGAATTCAAACCATTAAGCCAAAAGTAATAATAATGTATAATTTTACATAATAAATTAGGAGAGCAGATGATCGCGAATAGTATTGAAGACCTCATAGGCAACACCCCGCTTGTAAAAATAAACTTTCTTTCTGAGAGTACTGGGACTACGATCCTCGGAAAGTGTGAATTCATGAACCCTACCTCTTCGGTCAAGGACAGGATCGCGTCCAATATGATCAACCAGGCTATAAAACAGGGAAGGATCACCAAAGAGAGTACGATCATCGAACCCACAAGCGGAAATACCGGTATTGGACTGGCAGCGGTCTGTGCAGCAAAAGGTTTGAAGCTCATTCTTACCATGCCAGATTCCATGAGTATAGAGAGACGAAAACTGCTGGCTTATCTTGGTGCGGAACTTATTCTGACCCCTTCCGCAAACGGGATGAACGGCGCTATTGATAAAGCTCTCTCTCTGGAAAAAGAGATCGACAATGCCATCGTACTGCAGCAGTTCAGCAACAAGGACAATCCAGATATCCACAGAAAGACCACAGCAAAGGAGATCCTTCACGATACGGAAGGAAAGGTCGATATCTTTGTCGCTGCTGTAGGGACCGGCGGGACGCTGACCGGAACTTCGGAAGTCCTCAAGGCGGAGATCCCCTTACTTGAAGCCATTGCAGTCGAGCCGGAAAACTCTGCCGTACTTTCCGGCAGGCCGGCAGGTGCCCATAAGATCCAGGGAATTGGTGCAGGTTTTGTTCCTGAAATACTCAACACCCATATCTACAACGAGGTCATCTCTGTCAGCAATGAAGATGCTTTTATGATGGCACAGAAAGTCGCAAAAAAAGAGGGACTGCTGGTTGGTATCTCATCGGGTGCCAACCTTTATGCCGCTTCACTGGCTGCGTCCAGACCCCAGAACAAAGGCAAGACGATCGTAACTATTCTTTGTGACACAGCGGAACGCTACCTCTCTACAGAGTTATTCGACATCTAAGAGCAACGACAACACATGCAAACTGCTTCTCCTCTTCTGCTTGAAACCATCAAAACAGAGGATGGAACAGTTTTTAACCTCCCCTACCATCAGGCACGCTTTGATCACAGCAGAAAAGCACTTTTCAATACAGACGATACCTTGGATCTCTCAAAGATCATTGACACACCTCCAAAAGGCCTCTACCGCTGCCGTATCCTTTACGATACCAATATACGATCTGTCGATTACATCCCCTATATCCCCAAAAAAATCCATACATTACGGGTCATTCCTTCAGACATTGAGTATATCTACAAGTATGCCGACAGGGAAGCTTTCAATATACTTCTGAGAAAAAACAGTGATGTCGATGAGATTATCATTGAAAAAGAGGGCCTGCTGACTGATACTACCATTTCCAACATTGCTTTTTACGATGGCAAAAAATGGCTCACCCCGGCAAAACCGCTGCTTCAGGGTACCATGAGAGCCAAACTGATAAGTGAGGGATTCCTGAGAGAAGCAGATATCTCAAAAGAGATGCTTGGCAGATTTACACATGTAGCTTTAATCAATGCTATGCTAGGATTTAAAATTCTAAACCATCTCGAGATACAACACTAAAGGGATATGATGACAATGAACCTTTTCCAGACAGCGCAATACCGGACACTGATGAAAGAGCATATACATAAAACTATTATATATCTTTTTGAACAGGATCAGGATTTTGCCATTGCCTGTGAAACGAAACATGTCACCTTCGATCCGGAACTTCCTGCCGAGATCAAAGAGACGTTCAACGAAACCGTACTCTTCGTCATAAGCGGCTATACCTTTGAAAGTGCAAAGATCAATGATGAATATTTTATATTTGAAGCGGGGTTTGGAAGCGAGAATTTCGGATCGGCCGTGCATGTGCCCTTGCTTGCGATCAAACAGATTTTCGTCGGCGAGCATCCCATCGTGATCAATCTTGCAGAGTCTGCGATCGTCCCAAAACAGGCTGACAAAGCAAAGAACTCCAAAGCAAAGAACTCCATGGAAGCGCTACTAAACAATCCTGAAAATAAAAAACTTCTTAAAAAGAAGCAGTAACGCTTCTTCTCTCTCCTTAGCAGCGGCCTGCGAGGATGTAGTCTACCACATTATCCACATAGGCATTATGCTTGTTCTCTTTTGAATATACAATATAGAACTTGCGTATCATCGTATAGCCTCTGAGTCTTGACTCAAAAAGTTCTTCACTGGCCACTTCGTCTGCGATCGCATGTCTTGAAATAATGGAAACCACAGGTTTGTCCACATTTTTTTTGCTCTTCTTGATCGTTTGCAATACTGCAGTTGTGTTGCTCACTTCGGAGACAACATCGAAACTTTTACATGAGACACCGAGGTCATCAAATACTTCAGAAACAACCTTTCTCGTGTGTGAACTCTCTTCGCGACACACCCATCTGTAGTTATATAGCTCTTCAGTTTTAAGTATTTTTGGAATAGGTACATTGCTTACAACAACTAGTTCATCTTCAAGCCACTCTCTGTAGATCATATCGCTGTCCATCACAGGCGATTCGATCAGGCCGACATCGAGTTTTCTCTCTTTGAGTTTCTCAATAATATTTGCACTCATATCAATACTGAGGTTTACATCGTTGTTAATCGCTTTGCTCATGGCATTGAGACACTCTCCCGGAATCACATAGGTTCCTATGGTATAGGAAGCTCCCAGTCGGAAAGTCATCTTTTTATTGATGATCTTCAGAATATCTTTTTCTGCCTCATGGATCTCTTTTTCAAGTTTTGACGCGATCTTGTAGAGTTCTTCACCTTCGGGAGTCAATTTGATACCGTTCTTTTTTCTTTCAATGATCTTGACAGCCAAATACTTTTCAATGAATTTGATCTGCTGTGTCACTGCCGGCTGGGAGATGCCCAGTTTCGCCGATGCTTTTGAAAAACTTCTTTCACGGGCTACCGTGAGGAATGTTTCGAGTTTTACAAAATCCTTTAACATTATCTGTCCTTATTGTATTAATTTACTCAATTAATTTTTTATATAGAAATTATAACGCAGTTTCCTTAAAATATATAAGCTCCTCTTATTAATGTTATATTAACTTTTCTCATCCATTTTTGTAAACAGAGCGATCGTAATGATACCCTCATGCTTAAAGATAAAACGATATAATATATACTATATATAGGAGAGTGACGATCAAATGGAACAGATACTGAATGAACTCAATCCCTCACAACGTGAAGCGGTAGAACATATTGACGGTACTATGCTCATACTTGCAGGTGCCGGCAGCGGGAAGACCAAAACACTCACTGCCAGACTTGCCTATCTTGTCGGAGAGGTCGGCATCGATCCTGCCAATACACTCACCCTCACCTTTACGAACAAAGCGGCTTCTGAAATGCGAGAGCGTGCACTCAGACTTATGCCGACAAAGGTTTCCTACCCTCCTCTTCTGTGTACCTTCCATAAATTTGGTCTGCTTTTTTTAAAGTTTCACATCGAAAAACTGGGACGCAGCAACAACTTCGTGATCATCGACAGCGATGACAAAAAAAGGCTGTTGCGTTCCATCGCCAAAGAGCTGAAGATCGACCTGAATCTTTCTTTCATCGCTTCTGAGGTCTCCAAATATAAGAACTCCCTGCTTAGCCCTGAAGTGGTCATACAGAAAGCGGAACTACCCGACTACAAGAAAGTAGCCAGGATCTATGAACAGTACCAGGCGAATATCGAAGAGAACAATCTGGTCGATTTTGACGATCTTCTGATGCTAACCTACAAGATACTCGACGAGAACGAGGCGCTGAGACGAGAGACCAGCAACCGCTACAAATACATTATGGTAGACGAATACCAGGATACCAACGAACTGCAGTTCCGTCTGCTTGAACATCTCTGCTCCGAACACAATAACCTCTGTGTCGTAGGAGATGATGACCAGAGTATCTACGGATGGAGAGGTGCGAACATACGCAATATCCTTGAATTCGCCGATTATTTCGAAAATACGAAAACGGTCAAGCTGGAGACGAACTACCGCTCTACCGAACCAATCCTCAAAGCAGCCAATGCGCTTATCGAGCATAACTCCACAAGACTGGGGAAAAAGCTTATTTCGCACAAAGGAGAAGGTAAAGAAGTCAAACTCCTTCACTCTCTCGATGAAGCCATGGAAGCCAAAGCCATCGCTCATGAGATACATGGGCTCATCAATTCAGGAGTGGATCCTGATGAGATCGCTGTACTCTACCGCATCAATGCCCTTTCTCGTTCACTTGAAGAGGGCTTCAGCAAAGAGGGGCTTGCCTTCAAACTTATTGGCGGTATGCGTTTCTACGAACGTGCGGAAATCAAAGATATCATCTCCTACTTCAGAGTACTGGCGAATCCTCATGACGACTTCTCACTGATCCGTATCATCAACAAACCCAAACGCGGCATAGGGAAGGCTTCCATTGAGAAGCTGCAAAAAGCCGCGTTCGATTCCCATCTGTCGCTCTATGAATATATTGAGCAGAGTATCGGTGGGGAACTGCCTGTTGTGGTCAGTAAAAAAGTATCGGGTGCATTGGCAAAACTGCTGGAGGACATAGAGATCCTGCGTGAAGAGATGCGGACTTCTATGGGCAACTTCATCACCCTTTTTGAAGAGCGCATCAAACTCAAAGACCATTATGCCGCTATGGTGGACGGTTTTGACCGCATCCTAAATATCGACGAATTCTACGGCTATTTCCGTGACGCTGTCATAAAGAACCCTGACCTCACACTTGATGAATTCCTCAACGACATCTCTCTGCAAAGCGACCAGGACCAGATAGAGGAGAATGCCGTTACGATTATGAGCATCCATGCTGCCAAAGGGCTGGAGTTCGAACACCTCTTCGTTATCGGACTTGAAGAAGAGTTCTTCCCGTTGCTGGGAGAGGGAAACAATATGGAAGAAGAACGGCGTCTGGGCTATGTCGCCATTACCCGTGCCAAATCCGACCTGACACTATGTTATGTCGACAGCCGATTCTACAAAGGCCGGCGGAAAATGATAGACAAAAGCCGTTTTCTCGGAGAGGCAGGCCTCATACAGGATGCATCACTCAAGATCACCAAACAGGCTGCCTTCAAAAAGGGCGATCTCGTCAAACACAAGATCTTCGGTATCGGACGGGTCCAGGCTGCGACCAAATCGGGCAAAGAATATAAACTGCTCATCAATTTCGGCGGGAACAAGAAAGAGATATTGAGTTCTTTTGTGCAGTCGATATAAAAGGTTACTTTTGATGAATCGGTTATTTGTCGTCAACAAACCTATTTTCCGCACCTCCAACGGATACATGGGATATGTCAAAAGAAAATACAACACGAAAAAAGTAGGGTTTTCCGGTACGCTGGATCCTTTTGCCACGGGTTGCCTCATTGTGGCTACGGGACAGTACACCAAACTCTTCCAATACCTCGATAAGACACCTAAAAGCTACAAAGCCACTTTATGGCTTGGAGCAAACTCCCCCAGTCTCGATATCGAAAAGGTCGACTCCATAAAGGATGCACCACTGTTTGATCAGGCAGCTATAGAAATGATTTTGGACTCCCTCAAAGGCGAACTGACCTACTATCCTCCCAAGTTCTCTGCAAAAAAAGTCAACGGAAAGAGGGCCTATGAACTGGCACGCGAAGGAAAAGAGATAGACTTAAAGCAGATCACATCGACCATCTATGAGATCAAGCTGATTACCTATAACCATCCTTTCATCCATTTTGAAGCAACGGTGAGTGAAGGGACCTATATCCGGAGCCTCGGTGCGCTCATCTCAGACAGACTGGATGTAGATGCCACACTCTCCTCTTTGCACCGTATCCATGAAGGGGCATTCTGCTATGACAATGAAAAAGCGCTTAACCCTTTTGACTACCTTTCCATTCCAAAAAACATCTACACAGGGGATGATGAATATCTTGAACTTGGGAAAAAACTCTCTGTCGATTATTTTGAGGCTAAAGAGAATGGTATTTACCTCATAGAGACTTCAAACTTTTTCTCCATTATTGAAATCATCGGGGAAGCGGTGAAATACCGATTTAACCGCATACCTAAATTCGAGGGGGATGCATGTACAGCATCAGAGCATACGCAAAAGTAAACATTTTTTTGAAGATCACCGGCCATGAGAACGGCTATCATACTCTGCTCTCCCGCTTTATGCGCGTGAATGACCTTTACGATACCATCACTATTGTTCCCGGAACATTTGACAGTTTTACACTGGAAGGATGTAAAGGGGTGCCTCTACATTCCAATACGATATACAAAGCGTATGAAGCACTGCTCGAACCCTTCCCGAAACTTGAAGATTTCTTCAAGTCGCATAAAGTCGTGGTGGAAAAATCCATCCCCTCACAGGCGGGACTTGGCGGAGGCAGCTCTGATGCAGGGGCGTTCATGCGTCTTATAAATTCACTTTCACAAAACCCTCTCAGTACCGATGCACTGGCCAAACTCGGCAGCGGCATCGGGGCGGATGTTCCTTTTTTTGTCTACAACTATCCCAGTGCCAATGTACGCGGTTTTGGAGAGATCGTCGAGCCATTCAGAGAAAGACCCCTCCAACTGGAGCTTTTTACACCCGATATCGGATGTGACACAGCCAAAGTCTACCAAGCCTACCACAAGTACCTCTTGCGAACTTTGGACCCAAAATCCTTCTTCGGATGGGAAAACATAGATTCAAGAACGCTCCTACAGCTCATTGCAGACCCCATCGCCCTCAATGACCTCTATCCTGCAGCACTTTCCACCTGTCCCAAACTGGAAAAACTCGATACCAAAGGGTGGTTCTTCAGCGGCAGCGGTAGCACTTTCTTTCGTGTGAAGGACTAAGTCGCGTTCGCGATGATCTGATCTCTGATCTCTTTGGCCGTATGGCCGCTCTCTTCATCCAGTTCACCGACCAGATCAGCGCGTATATAGACCGTCAGTTTTGCCAGGGCTTCTGAGAGCATATCTTCATCTTTCATGCTTACATGCCTGTCTTCTGCGATCATTTTATTGAAAATATCCAGAAAATGTTCATATTCTTCCAATACGCTAGGTGAAGCGAAGATGGCTAGACGGTGCGTGTGGAACTTCAAGCGTGTCAGGTCATCGGCAGTAATGTCTTTGTGGATCACCATCTCTTCAATGGTATCGATGAGCTTTTGATAGGTCTCGGTTTTCAGCTCGATGAACTTGATGCTCTGCTCTTTCTCCAGCTCCACGGAAGTCTGCTTGTTCAGCAGGAGCGCCGTGATCAGAATGGTCGCCAGTGTCCCCAGGACTATCAGAATGATCTCCTGGGTAAAAGGCATCTTGTCGCTCATATGATAGGCGAGACGAAGAAAGAAATAGCCTCCAATAAAGACAACCGCACTCATCAGCATCATTACTTTGTTGTTTTCAAACCATTTTTGCATCTGTAGTTGTCCTTATGGGAGAGTAGTGTAGAAAGTATAGTACAGCTTAGCTGATGATAGGGTGGGAGAACAGTCTCCCTGAGCCTATCACTTTACGCTAATGCTTTTCGCTTTTCTGGATTCCTCTTTTTCGAGAGTGATGTAGAGCCTTCCATCTTCAAATTTAGCATCCACTGTGTCTTTGTCGATGCCTTCTGGCAATACGAACGAACGTGAGATAAGGCCGAAATTGCTCTCACAGAGATAATAATCCTCTTTCTTCACTTCATTCTTCATTTTGCGCGTCGCCTTGACCGTCAGTATATTGTCTTCCACTTTCAGCTCGATATCCTTCTTGTCAACCCCGGGAAGATCAATCTCAATACGGAAAGCGTCACTCCCCTTTTTGGCAAGGTTGGCAAAAGGAAGATGGCTGGCCACATTGGCAAAACTCTCCTTCGCAACTTCAAGTCCATGTTCCACTTTCTCTTCGACTGTATTGGCTACATCTTTTGCTGTTTTTACTACATCCATTGCTGGCTCCTTTCATTACATTTTTTTATAGTTATTTAATATTTTAAACCAGTAGTTCATACAATGCGACAAGCCTTGCTCTGTCCCCGAAGGGGCGGCTTCGCCGTTAGCAAGGCGCCGGAGTATTGCATGAACTACGCTAAAACTTACTTGATCTCTATTTTTTTAGGTTTTTTCTCTTCTTCTTTGAGTTTGGGAATGACCACTTCAAGCACACCGTCCCTGGACTCCGCATGAATGTTCTCTACATCTACTTTCTCAGGAAGGGTGAAACTTCTTGAAAATTTTCCGTAGGCACTCTCTACTTTATAGTAGTCTTCTTCTTTGACCTCATCTTTCATTTTTCTCTCACCGGAGATAGTCAGGATATTGTCTTCTGTAGTGATCTCAATATCCTCCTTCTTGATACCCGGAAGATCAATCTCTACATGGTAGGCATCCTCACCTTCTCTTGTATTTACTCTTGGTACAAAAGAGGCAATGGCACCCTCCTCTCTTGTCACATCCAAATTCTGCATCAATGAATTGAACAAGTCGAAACTTTTTTTCACTTCGTTATATGGGTTATATTTTGTTACTAACATTTTTGACTCCTTTATTCTTTATAACTTTAGTCTCATGGACTAAATCTGAATAAATTATAAAAAATAAGAGGGAAAGATGAATGCTACTTTAGTTGCATTTATCTATATTTTCGGTAAAAATATACACCCGAAAAGTTGAAAAGGTTTAAAAGAGATTGATCTTATCGAGTAGTTTTCTCGTATCGACGATCTGTATGTTCTTGTTCTTTGTCTCGATGGTACCATCAGCTTTCAGCGCTTTTAGATGGCGTTCGACCACATGACGTACCGTACCGATGAGTTTGGCGATCTCCGTATGGGAAAGGCCCTGTATGAGATTATATTTCATCAGATTGTTTGGATCAAGGTTTTGAAGAAGCAGTTTGATAAGCCGCTCTGAGGTACTGAATAAGGAGAGATCCGTTGCCAACTCTTCCATCTGGCGCATCTGGCGGGCCAGATAGGGAAAGAATTTGCTGTTGAACTCTTTGTTGGTAGAGATAAGCTCCCTGACGAATTCTATAGGCATCTGCAGCACTTCACTTTCTTCAAGCGCCTCATACATCACATCATGTTCCTTGCCGTCAAGCAGCACGATCGTATCGAACATATCGCCTTCCCGAAAAATAAAGATCGTCTGCTCTTTGGCATTGTTCAGATTCAGCTGGTAGCTCTTGATCTTCCCCCGGATCACAACGTAGAAATAGCGTATCAGTTCACCCTGCGTAAAAAGTGTTTCACCTTTTTTGAACATGATGCGTCTGGTATGACGGCTGATCTCACTGACGGTCATCTCGTCCAGACCGGAAAAAGGAAGCAACGTATATTGTGACATCTCGGCTCCCTATTTCGCGATCGTTCTAAGATAGAGGTTTTCAACCTTGGTACGTGCCCAGGGTGTTCTGCGGAGAAACTTCAGGCAGGAGTTAATGGAGGGGTCATGTTTGAAACAGCGAATATTGATTCGTTCCGCCAGCTCATCCCAGCCGAACTCCTCTACCAGTTCGTTCACTATATGTTTGAGGTTGATACCGTGCAGCGGATTGTTCCTGTGTTCATTTTTTTCCATGTAACATCATACCATTAATAGACTCAAAAATGGGTACCTCTAATAACTATAGAGGTGCCCATATGCTATAATTCCGGAAAAACAAAGCAAAGGCAGACATTGGCCATCAATATCGTAGCACAGAACAAAAAAGCCAGACACGATTATGAGATACTTGAAAAGTTCGAGGCGGGTATCGTCCTTTCAGGGGCAGAAGTAAAGGCCCTGCGTGCCAAACGCACCAACCTTTCCGATGCTTTCTGCCGTTTCATCAAGGGTGAACTCTATCTGATGAACGCCCATATCGCCCATCTTGAAACCGCCAACAAATATTTCACCCCCGATACCCGTGCCCCAAGGAAACTGCTTTTGCATAAAAAAGAACTGGAGAAACTTTATGTCAAAGTACACAAGGACGGCCTAACCATTGTGCCCCTGATGATCTATTTCAATGAACGCAATTACGCCAAAGTGAGCATTGCCATCGCCAAAGGGAAGAAGCTGCACGACAAGCGCGCGGACATGAAAGCCAAAACACTTGACAGGGAAGCCAAAACGGCGATGAAGAACCGCTCCTACTGAGCCTGGTATTTTTTTCTTTCTTTTTTGAATCGATCGTATCTCGAAATACGTTTGCTTCTTTGCTCTTTTTGTTTTTCCCGTTTTTGCTTCAACTGCTGCTGCCTGTTAGGTTCAAAGGCACGAAGCTCCCTTAACTGTTTGTAGGCAGGCACCCTTTTATATCCGATGAATTTATAGATCATCCTGCGTGTCTTTCCCAACAGCCACTTCAGGCTCCTTTGTACAGGATAATGAAAAAGTCTGCCCACACGCTCCTCGAACCACCTGAAACTCTTTCGTACTGTGCGATACATCCAGTGTATACTGTTTGTCAGGAAAGGAACTTTCTCCAGCAGATCCAGCAGCCATGAAAATATCACTACCTCGATAATAGGTGCCAGCCAGCTTCCCCAGATATAGTCCGTGAAGAAATAGAGTATGGATGCACCCGCTTTGAGTACAATGGCCAAAAGAAATGACCAAACCTTGGCAATGAATACTTTCAATGCCAGCATCGTACCCATAAATTTACCTACATAACCCAGTGAGCCCAAAAAAGCGAAAGCTGTAATGATCTTCTTTGTCAGAGGAAATGATATGAAATTCTTTTTGACATGGCTGAGAAGACGTTTCAGATCCAGTGCAATGTGGTTGAGAAAATGTATCTTGAAATGGTAAGTAAATACACGCTCAATCAGATAACGTTTTCCAAGCCCTGTAGCAGAGAGGAACAGTATCTTCTTCAAAAATATCTTGAGGATGAACTTGCCTTTTACAAGAAAAAAAGCAGTTAGTATGGCTATGAGATTCTCTTTGGCAAAATGGTACATATCTTCTACCCATTTCCACACCATATCATGAAGGGGCCTGACCTCTATGGCAAGCCCAATGATGATGACAAAAGCCGTGAAGACCCAGAACAAGACCGGTCGTTTTCCCATACCTGTTTACTTCTTCAACGCTTGCTTGAGGTTGTAATAGATCTTTTTGATCCTTGTGACAAAAGGAGATTCTTTACTAAAATATTTTATTTTGACAGACCGCCAGAACTGCCTGATCTTCTCTTTGGTCGTTTTGAGTTTCAACATCGTACTTTGGTATATCTCCAGTGACTTCAGCCAGTCTATCGCAGCCATGATCTTTTCGTAGATCCACTTGAACCAACCAAACTGCATCAGTTTCTCCTCGGTCACACGGAACATCCAGAAAGTAAAGGCCGCAATGGGGATCTTGGAAAGATAGAGTACAAGCCCCATAAGAATATGCCCGCTCACAAACATATACCCTGCATAGAGTCCAAACGCTTCAACAGAAGCCAGCATAATCACAAAGATGACCAGGATCACATAACGATTGACCCCATGCAGTTTTGCTTCGACCTTTTGAAGGATCTTCAGCGAATGTACATACTTATAGACCGGGTAGGCTACTCCCTCCCAAATTATCTCTTCAAGAAGTATAAAGGTAATGACAAGCAGCAGTTGCAACAGTGTAATGAGTTTGTGTTTAATGGTTGACAGCATCTTAATAATATCCTGAGTGGTTTTGAAAAAAGATATTATATCTGATTTATTGTTTAAAATTTGGAGATTAAAGAAAGTGAAGATTTTTTTGGTTTGCTGTAGTTTAAAAATGTAAAATAGATTATTTTGTTTGAGTTGTACTTAGATTTGTGGGTTTGAGTAAAGGAGCTTACGAATAGTAAGTGACTGCACCCATCCCACAAAGTTGAGTGCAAATCGAACAAAAGAACTATTTTCTTCGAAGTTCTTTGATTCTTGCAGCCTTACCCTTAAGCTCTCTAAGATAGAACAGTTTCGCTCTTCTTACTCTACCTTTTCTGAGTACTTCGATACTCTCGATGCTGTCAGAGTAAAGCGGGAAGATTCTCTCTACGCCTACAGAGTTCGCTCCCATCTTTCTTACCATGAAAGTTCTGCCTGTACCCTGACCTCTGATCGCGATACAAAGACCTTCAAAGTTCTGTACTCTTTCTTTGGAACCTTCTTTGATTCTTACTGCCACTCTTACAGTGTCACCCGCTCTGAATTCGGGAATATTTCTGTTTTCCAATTGTGCTTTTTCAAAGCTTTCAATGTATTTGTTTCTCATCGGTTATACCTTCTTTTTGTATAAGTCTGGTCGAAAGAACTTTGTTTTGCACAAAGCCAACCCTCTTTTTAAGTCCGTGATTTTACTATGATTACCCTTTAAGAACTCTGAAACAACTTCATTATTCTCATAATTCACCGGTTTGGTAAAGGAAGGAGCTTCCAGCAATGATGCTTCGAAGCTCTCAACTTCGAGAGAAACGCTGTTCCCCAGTACCCCTTTCACATTTCTTGCCACGGCATCGCATACAACCATACTTGCCAGCTCTCCGCCCGTCAGAATGAAATCACCGATAGAAAAGAGTTCATCCGCGTGTTCTTCTATGACACGTTCATCGATCCCCTCGTAGCGTCCGCTGACAAAAACAAGATGTTCTTTTTTTGCCAGTCGTTTTGCATCATTCTGCTTGAAAGGTTTGGCAACAGGAGAAAGAAAAACGATATGGGCTGAAAGGGATTCACTTTTGATCTTTGCAAGTGTATCCATCAGCGGCTGCGGTGTCATCAGCATGCCCGCTCCGCCGCCGATCATCGGTGCATCGACACGATTGTGCTTGTCTATTGTAAGGTCGCGCGGGTTGTAGAAATCGATAGATATCTTCCCGTCATCAATAGCACGTTTGAGAATGGAATCGGAGAAATACCCCTTAATGATATTGGGGAAAAGTGTTACGAAAGAAAAGTGCATCAACTTGCTTCCAAAATGTCTTTCGCATCTTTGACATGAACGATCTTACTTTTTTCATCTGTATTGATCATATAACGGTCAATATAGGGTACAAGGAAATTCTTGGGAAGACCTGCATCAACCAAAGCCTTATCAGTTTTGATGGAAAGATAGTCGACATCTGCCAGACGCTGTATGTCATCCACCACACCCAGTACCTCATCATTCTGCTTTACCGTACATCCGATCACATCGAACCAAAAGTGCTGGCCCTCTTCAAGTGGACATAGTTCCTTGGTCTGTGCTTCATCGGCATAGAGCTTTGTATTGGTCAGTTTTTTAGCCGTATCAATACTTTCATACCCCTGAAAACGGATGGTCCCGCGTTTGAAGTTGATATCGGATATCGTCAGTTCGCCGCGGTTGCTCTGATAGCTGTTCCCCACTTTGAACTGTTCGGGAAAATCAGTATGAAGATGGAGTTTCAGATCACCCCAGAGCCCTACAGTTCGCCCGATCTGAGCGATAAAAAATTTTTCATTGATTTGTTTTTGCATGAAGTTCTGTTTCAGCCTGCCGCTTTGACATTGACACGGTAATTCTTACCGCCTTTTGCTTTACAGCCGGAGATGACTGTTTTGATAGAATTAATCATTCTTCCCTCTTTACCGATGAGTTTGCCTACATCTTCACTGTTGGCAAAGATCGTAATCTCATCGAATCCCTCATCCACTTCCATGATCTCCAGAGAAATATCCTCTGGATTATTCACAAGTAGCCGACAGTAGGAAAGAAGGAAGTCTCTGACCATTGAGACTATTTTTTACCTGCTAGTCTTTTGACAGTCGGACTCATCTGTGCACCGACAGAAAGCCAATAGTTCAGTCTCTCTTCATCAAGCGTAAGCTCTTTGTTTTCAGATACCGGGTTGTAGTGACCGATCGCTTCGATCCAGCCACCGTCTCTTCTCTTTCTGCTGTCTGTTACTACGATTCTGTAAAACGGCTTCTTTTTTCTACCCATTCTTGTCATTCTGATCATTGTCATGTTTCATCCTTAATATTTTTCTTTTGTTTTATGTACGCCCCGAGGAAAGGACATACATTTTTGTAACAAGTTCTGACAACTACTTTTTAATGACGTAAAGTACTCATCAAAACTTTGTAAATTCTTTTGGAACGCGATTTTACCATAATGATTATAAAGTTTTTATTAAACTGGTCTTATCCCGGTATTTAACGTGTCATTCCCGGGAAACCGCCACCGCCCTGCATCTGCTTCATCATATCCTGCATCTGCTTCATACCACCCTTGCCTGACATCTTCTTTGCCATTTTCGCAGCAGACTTGAACTGCTTGAGTTGGCGGTTGACCTGCATTTGACTAAGACCGGAACCTGCTGCCAAACGTCTTTTACGTGTATTGTTGAGAAGGTCCGGGTTTTCTCTCTCTTTTGGCGTCATGGAGGAGACCATCGCTTTGATCATTTTGATCTCATCTGAATTCTCAAGGTCCATGTCTCCGATCTGCTTGGCCATATTGCCCATACCCGGGATCATTCCCATGATGGACTTCATGCTCCCAAGCTTTTTCATCTGCTCCATCTGATCAAGGAAGTCATTAAAGTTAAACTGGCCCTTCTTGATCTTCTGTGTCATACGTTTGGCTTCTTTGGGGTCGATCGCCGCGGCAGCTTTCTCCGCAAGAGACTCCACATCTCCTGCACCCATCAGACGGCTGACGATACGGTCAGGGATGAACTGCTCAAGGTCAGGCATCTTCTCACCCGCACCGATAAAGCGGAGTGGTACACCTACCTGCTGCGTCAGACCGAGCGCCACGCCCCCTTTGGAGTCACCGTCGAACTTGGTAAGGATCACACCGGTAATACCGATCTTATCCTTAAAGGTCTGTGCCGTTCTGACAGCATCCTGCCCCGTCATTGCATCCGCCACATAAAAGAGTTCGTCAGGATTAGCTACCTTTTTGACCTCAGCCAGCTCATCCATCAGCTCATCATCGATGGCAAGACGGCCGGCGGTATCTATTAGTACTACATCGTACAGTTCGTCTTCGGCTTTTTTCAGCCCTCTTTTGACGATCTCGGTCGGCTTGGCATTCTCGTCGGCTACCAGGTCCACATCGATCTGCGAAGTGATCTGTCTTAACTGCTCCACAGCAGCAAGTCTCTGAAGGTCAGCTGCAACGACCAGTACTTTTTTCTTTTTCTGCTCTTTGAGAAAATAGGCCAGTTTACCTGTCGTGGTCGTTTTACCCGATCCCTGAAGACCGATCATCAATACAACGGTCGGCGGTTTGGAAGCGAAAGTAAAACCTTTCGGTGCGCCTTCTATGGTCAAAATATCTGTCAGTTTGTCCTGAAGTGCTTTAAGGAAATTGTCTTTCCCAACCCCGTTCTTTTTGGTCTCCAACTCAACACTTGAGATGAGATCCTTGACCACTTTGTGATGTACATCTGCTTTCAAAAGTGACTTTTTAAGCTCTGCAGTGGCTTTTTTCAATGCCTTTTCATCATCGTGAAAACGGATCTTTCCAATGGCATTTTTAAAACTGTCGGTTAATGTATCGAACATTTTCTACCTTATTTATGCAATTATATTGACGCGATTTTACCCAATTTGGACTTATTTGTATCTTGCGATATCTTTGGGCTCTTTGGCATTGAACTCATAATCGAGTATCTTCATCTTTGCCGAGTGCAGCAGGATACGCTTGGACTGTGTACGGCTTCCGTACTGTTCATCGCCCACAACCGGATGGCCGATATGCGCCAGATGCACTCTGATCTGGTGTGTTCTGCCTGTTGTGATATCGATCTTGACTTTGGACTTCTTCCCCTGTACCTCTTCAGGATGTACGACCGTATGTGCTTTTTTGCCGCGTATAGGGTCGATCATGGAGAAAGCCTTTCCTTTCTTGACGGTGAAAATGGGTTCATCGATCTCCATCTTTTCATAGATCACGCCATCCACCCACGCTACATAATGTTTCTCTACTCTTCTGTTTTTGAATTCCTTGACTGCTTTTTTGATGAACTCCTCATTACGCCCAAGCAGCAGTACACCGGAGGTATCACGATCCAACCTGTGCAGCAACTCCGCCCCCTCAATGGCATCCTGTATTTCGTAACTGTCCACCTGTGCCGGTTTGTTCACAGCAATGATATCTTCATCCTCATAGAGAATCTCAATATCTTCAGGGTACTCGATACGGAATCTCGTCTCCGTATTGATCTCTGCCCTTGCGATCCTGACCTTTCGGTCATCTACAAACACGAGTCCTCTGTCTATCAGCTCTTTTGCCTTGTTGTTGGAGATACCCTGCTGTTGTGCCAATACCTTGTATGCTTTATCTGTAGCCATTTTTATCCTTGTTGTTAGGGTTGTGTTTTGTACCCTTATATTGTTTCAAGCCACGCTTCAAACTGCTCTGTACGCGGAAATTCGACGATTTTTATCTTGCTGTTCTGTCCTGACTTGAAAACGATATCACCTTTGCTGACTTTGAAACTTTTCGCAAGGAACTTTACCAATTCTTTATTTGCCGCACCTTCGACCGCCGGTGCCTTAATACGTATTTTGATCGCATCATCTCCATAGATCTCACAAAATTCATTTCTGCTTGCCGCAGGCTGTGCCTTGATACGCAGACTGACTTTTGTATCATGAACTTCATAGAACATCCTCTCATCCTTGCAATTTTTTACTACTATGAGCAAAAAAGAGTTATCATTACACCATATTTTATGCTATAATTAATATGTAATTATAACCAAAAAAACGGAGGTAACCCCATGAAAAAATTTCATTTAGCATTTTTAAGCATCACTGGTGCAGCTGTAATCGCAATGACAGGCTGTGCTTCAACAGGAACCAGTACAACAACGGATGGTGCATTGATCGGTGCAGCCGGAGGTGCTTTGGTAGGCCAGGCAGTCGGACATAATACCCGCTCAACGCTTGCAGGTGCAGCTATCGGTGGTCTGGCAGGTGCTGCCATCGGTGCCAATGAGGAACAGAAAAACAGAAGATACTATAGAGATGAGTATGGGTACACCTACTACATCGGCAGTGACGGTAGACGTTATTACCAATAAACAAGCAGGCGGGTTTACCCGTCTACATATCTTTTGTAAGTGCATCCTCGATACTTTTGTAAATGGGTGCAATATTTGTACGTATTTTGATGTGTGTAGGTTTCAGTACCGCGTGCTGCAAAAGCCTTCTCGATAGATTAAAAGCCTCTACAACAGCGATACCTTCCACTGCTTCAAAAATATCTTTCTGGTTGAAGTAGTGCTTTCCTGAAATGATCTTACATCCAAACTGTGCCGCTTCTGCCGCATTGTGTCCGCCTATGGGTTCAAAAGCACCTCCCAATATGACGATATCTGAAATCGCATAAAGGTTGACCAACTCACCTAACAGGTCTACGACTACAATATCACTCTCTATCGTCTTATTTTCTGAATACTTCTGCATGCTCAGGCCATGTGCTTTGGCAAAAGCTTCAGCCATCTGTACCACCTTCCTAAAACGTTCAGGATGCCTCGGGACCAGAAGCAGCCTGACATTCCCTTCCTGCTGTTTCAATGCTGCATAGGCTTCAAGGATCAAACTCTCCTCCCCATCATGTGTACTTGCCCCACAGAGAAGCAGACCTTCCGGTTTCACCAGCTGCTTCGTAGGAGAAGGCAGTTTGGAGAGCTTGATGTTTCCCGTAACCGTTACATTTTTGGCCCCCAGTGACTCAAGGCGTGCTTTGTCTTCATAGGTCTGTGCATAGACTTCATCGATATGTTTGAATATCTGTCTGTAAAGCCATGCCATCTTTTGATATTTGGGAAAAGAGCGATCACTCATGCGTGCATTGATGAGCAGTGTTTTAGCCCCTTTTCGCTTTGCAAGGGCAAAAAGAAGATACCAAAACTCCGCTTCCATGACCAGCAGGACCTTCTGGGGTCTCATCCAGAAAAAGAGCAGGGGTTCAAAGGGAAGATACCTGCTCTCTTGAGTATAGTCGCGTATAGCATCAAAACCTGTCTGTGTTGTCGTACTCATACGTAAAAGTTCTTCGGGCAATGCATCCACAAGCGGTTTGATCGCTTTTGCTTCCCCGAAAGAACATGAGTGGAACCAGACACCATTTGGTTTGAAAGGTTTATTTTTCCATAAAAAGAATCGTGCAGGAATGGATCGTCGGTATTTGGTTTTGAAGGAAAAAAGAAACAGAAAGGGAATGGCTAAAAAATAAATGAGGAAGGAGAGTAATGAATAAAAAAAGAAAAATATTTTATCCACTCTAACTCCATTCGCGTAGGATGGATTCATCCACCATAAGAAGCTATTTCAAAGGTAGGTAAACCCACCCCTACTGTAGCTTATGCCTCTTCAGTAACTTTTTCAATATAAAGAATTCTGCCGCAGTGAGGACAGTTGACGATCTCGTCACCTCTAATCACTTCTGCATAGCTTTTGTCATTGAGTTTCATAAAACATCCGTAACATGCCTGTTTCTTTACAGGAACAACTGCGGTATTGCCTGCCCAGATACGGATTTTCTCATAAAAAGAAAGTACCTTCTGCTCAATGTTTCTGCTGAGTTCTTCTCTCTGAATGAAAAGATCGCTTTTACTTTTTTCGATCTCTGCTTTTTCAAGGGAAACTTCACTGTTGATCTCTGACAGTTCAGCAGTCAAAAGCTTCACTTTAGCTTCTGCTTCGGCAAGCAGCTCTTTTTTTGTTTCATTGATAGCCTGAAGTCTTTCGATCTCTTCATTGGCAAAGGTCATCTTCTCTTTGGCGATATCTTCTTCGAGAGAAAGTGCTTTCATCTCTTTTTCGGTTGAGATCTCTTTGGATTTCTTTACATTGGACGCCAACTGTTCATTCAGGAACGTCAGTTGCTCGTTAAAGGCTTTGATCTTCTCTTCGTTATCTTCAATGGCAGAAGTAAGTGCATCCACTTCAGACTGGGCAGCATCCAATTTCTTCTGTACTTTTGCTACTTTTTTGTCAGCGGCTTCAAGCTGCGGATTGTAACTGTCGATCGCTTTGTCAATTTTTGAAAGCTCTATCAGTTCTTGTAAATGTTTGTTCAATCTCTATCCTTTGGGGGTTTTGAGGGTTTTTTCAAAGTGTTTCCATATGAAACGGGTTTTTAGAATTCGCAATTATAGCCAAAATAGGTAAAACTTTCAATTCAGCCAAAAGTACTTCGGCAAAAAAGCACTCGCTTTCATAATGCCCGATGTCCACCATCATCAACTCTTCACTCATAGCTTTCATTGCATCATGATACTTGATATCACCCGTCAAAAAGCAGTCTGCCTCAACCTCATTCATAAGTGATGCACCCGCTCCAGTGGTCATCGCAATGGATGTTATCTTCTCTTTTTTGCCGATCACTTTAAGAGTCGGAAGCCGCAGTTTTTCTTTGAGCAAAGCAAGCAGTTCATGGTAGTGCCATTCACCTTCTGTCATACAGATAAAAGGTTCCTGGGATGCCATTTCAAACCCAAGGACTTTTTCGAAAACATAACGGTTCAGGTGCGTCTGGTCAAAGTTGGTATGCAGTGCGATAAGTGACTGTTTTTTCAGTATCATCTTCTCAAGGAGGTTGGAAGGGTACTTGGCAAAATCAAGCTGCGTAAGGTTACCGAATATCAGCGGATGATGTACTACAAAAAGGGTACCTTCTTTGGCTTCTTCTATCATGTCACTGTCGATATCCAGTGAGACGACGATCTGCGGGACCTCACGTTTCATCTCACCGACGATCAGTCCGGAGTTGTCCCATTTCTCCTGGAGTTCAAAGGGGGAAAGTTTGTCCAGAAAATCATATACTTCCTGTAGCTTCATATTATTCCTTCGTAGGGTGCTGTGCCCTCACAGCACCTTTCTATTGATATATTATTTCATTGGTGCCGTCAGGGGACAGCACCCTACAATAATCCGCAATCTATGTACCACGTACTCTTTGGTTACGCTCCTCTTCCTGCGCTTTATACAACTGCGCACAACCGATGGAAAGCTCACGCACTTTCAGAATGTAGTTCTGTCTCTGCGCCTGAGAGATCGCTTTTCTGGCATCCAGTACATTGAAGGCATGCGATGCGATCATACACTGGTCATAGGCAGGAAGCGGTAGTCCTGCTTCAAGACAGAGCTTGCACTCATTACTGGCATCTTCGAAATGTTGAAAAAGTTTTTCTACCGTTGCAACTTCAAAGTGGTATTTGGAAAATTCATATTCGCTCTCTTTGTGCACATCCGCATAAGTCGTCACTTCATCACCATTCCTGTTCCAAACGATGTCAAATACCGACTCCACCCCCTGAAGGTACATTGCCAGTCTCTCGGTACCGTAAGTGATCTCCACGGCTACCGGATCGCAGGTGATCCCTCCTACCTGCTGAAAGTAGGTGAATTGTGTCACTTCCATACCGTCAAGCCAGACTTCCCAGCCAAGGCCCCAGGCACCCAGTGTCGGTGATTCCCAGTTATCCTCGACAAAACGGATATCATGTTCTTTGAGGTTGAGGCCAAGATACTCCAAGGATTTAAGGTAAAGCTCCTGGATATTGTCCGGACTCGGCTTGATCAATGCCTGGAACTGGTAGTAGGCACCAAGCCTGTTAGGGTTTTCTCCGTAACGTCCGTCGGTCGGACGACGCGACGGTGCCACGTAGGCAGCTGCCCACGGCTTTGAATCCAAACTTCTCAGCAGTGTAGCAGGGTGAAAGGTCCCTGCTCCCGCCGGAATATCATACGGCTGGACAATATTGCATCCCTGCTCTGCCCAGTATTGTTGGAGTTTTAGTAATAGTTCACTAAATGTTAGCATGCTAATTCCTTTTTAAAATGTTTTTTGTATTCATGTGTAAACCATTGAACGTCATTCGTATATATTTCATCAAAGTATTCACCTTTATATCTCTCTAAACCGAACTGTACTTCATTCTTTTCAATTCCACGTCGCCACCGTGCTACACCATCTTTATATACTACACAATAAATAAATTTATACTCTCTTTTATTTACACTATTATCAGAGAATATTTCTTCGAGTACGGTCTTTCCATTAGTTAACTTTTTAGTTATTTGTTCCCTATCAATTTCACTGTATTTTTGATTTTTAAACTCAATACAATAAACTTTTTCCCCATCTATTAAAAGAGCATCATAAGAAGCAGGCTGTTTTGTTGGGTATTGCTCTTTAACAATTTTATCAAAATCATAAACAAGTTGACTTTCATCTTGACACAAATAGATACTATTTTTATTATCAAAGCTAGTCTCTTTAAGAGTAGACACTTGTACAGAGAAATTAGACTCAAAAATAAATGTAGCATCAGCCATTTTGCAACTTTTCGCTATCCATTTCATCAAACACATCAAATGGCTCAGATAATTTCTCAAAAATTTTTGATAAAGTATCTGAATTGTTATTATCTACTTTATTAATATTTCCATTTTCTGCTAAATAAAAATCTGCCGTAATCTTTTCTCTTTCACTATATCGTTGCAGAGCTTCAATCATATAAGGGCTATGTGAAGTAACCAGTACTGTAATATTAGCTTTCACTAAGTTTGTAATCAATTCTGCGTATTTTATTTGCCACTTTGGATGCAAATGGACTTCAGGTTCATCTAAAATTAACAAAGATCTCTCATCAATGAACCCACTTTTTACTAACATTTGAATAATCCCAAAAGATTTAATCCCTGTTGCAGTGTTAATACTATTAAAAGTTTCTCCATTTGCTGAAATAAAAATAAAGTCTTTTGCTTTTTTGTTGTACTTAATATTACCTTTGATAATTCCAAATAATTGATTTACTAAATCATCTGTCGTTTCATCACTAAAAAACATATCAAAATCTGAAAAATCTTCAATATAAACTGACTCTTTTAATTTCGAAATTAAATCTTTAACATGCAATGTTGTATTAGGTCTTTTGTTCAATAAAATTCTGTCATCTTTCTCTACTTCTTCAAAGTATGTTTTTGAATTTTCTATTGATTCAAATAACTGCAACAAGACCGGTGTTTCGATAAAAGAAGCATCCGTAAAATAAAGCTCATCATAGATATGAAAATGTTTAACTTTATTCTTTGACATTTCAACATCAAAAATTATATTCTCGCCCTCTGTTCCCTTAATAAAAGAAGATTTTTGATCAAAATTTTGATTAGTTACTTTCCCTTTAAATTCTGAAATCAAAACTTTTTGAAATGCTCTCTTCTGAATTTCAGTTTTATTTTCTTTTGTTAATGCAATTTTTTTTAAATCCAATAATTTTTTTTCCGACTCAATGATTAGTGAAGCATCTTTTGTTTCTATCGAATCAAACAATGATTGTTGTTTCAATGTATCTAAGATTTTTAATCTTTCATCAATGGCGTTAATTAAAGAAGTTCTTTTAATATCTCTTATAAATGCTGGGGGATAAAAAATTTTTCTTATTTCAATATTCTTTGAATAATCAACTTTTCGTCGTAATTGAAAATAATTTTTTTCAATTAAAGAAAATATTCTTTCTTCTTTGCCTTCCTCTAAATCTTCTTTATATCTACTACTTGCTTTTATGATAGAAAATATTATCTTTCCAACTGTACTTTTACCAGTATTATTTTCTCCAGCTATTACAGTAAGCCCATCTAACTTAACATTAGCTTCCTTAATCATACCGATATTTTTTAACTGAAATTCCATACCTACCCTTTATTTGCAATATACAATTACAGTATCGTTTCGATCTCGGAAGAGTCAAGCTCTACTTTCTTTGCTTTGGAAATACGGTCTTCCTGAAGCTTGACTTTGAGCTCATCATCCTGAAGTGCCATGATCTGGATAGCAAGGTAGGCCGCATTGACCGCACCTGCCTTACCGATGGCTACAGTTCCGACAGGCATTCCGCCCGGCATCATGACTGTACTGAGAAGGGCATCTTCTCCTCTAAGCGGTCCGCTCTCCATTGGTACGCCCAGTACCGGCTTGATCGTACTTGCTGCAAGAGCACCCGCAAGGTGTGCCGCCATTCCCGCTGCCGCAATAAATACCTGCGTACCCTTTTCTTCAGCTTCTTTGATGTAGTTCTTTGTTCTTTCCGGAGACCTGTGTGCCGAAGAGATGATCATCTCATAAGGTACACCGAACTTTTCCAGGGTCTTTGCACTCTCTTCCATAATAGTGTAGTCGCTTTTGCTTCCCATTACGATCGATACGAATTTCATTTGCTTCCTTTTATGTTGATTTTGGTTCAAGATTCATAGGAGTGGACTCCTCTATGAGCCCTTTTTTCTCCAGTGCCTCGGCGATCTTTCTTCGAAGAATCGTATAGCCCGGTAAAGGCGTAGGCAGAACCAGTGCATTCAGATTACCGCTGTGTACGCATTCCAGTTCTTTGCCGTCGACTGTGACGATCTTTTTGAACGTCAGCCAGTACTGTCCGTTGACCTCATCTATCTTTCCATATTCATTGTCGACGAGTTCCACACTTGCTCCCACAGGCAGAACGATCTCAACAGAGTCGCCTGCACAGGTCTTGTCCTTGCATCGCCATGTCGTACCATCTTCTCCAACAAGCCCGGCCACCTGATGTGTTCCGTACTGGATGGAAAATTCATGAGACTCAGCATCGCTCTTTTCGAAGGGACGCGAGGTCAGGTAGGCATCGGTAAATCCGCGGTTCTGTGTAGTATTCAGCTCTCTCTGGTAGCGTGAAGCATCAAAGTCTTTGGTATAGTAGTCATCGATGGCATGACGGTACGCCTTTGTAACCACCCCTGCATAATAGGGTGACTTTGTACGACCTTCGATCTTAAGAGAGTCGATCACACCGCTGTCAAGTATCTCATCGATATGCGAAGCCATGTTCATATCTTTGGCATTCATGATATAGGTTCCGATCCCCTCTTCCTCATCGAGTCTGAAGGTCGTCCCGCTTTCGGGATTGTGGGCATAAACTTCATAGGGGAAACGGCAGTCGTTCGCACAGGAACCTCTGTTGGGAACGCGCCCTGTCTGCAAAGCCGAGATAAGACAGCGTCCCGAGTAGGCGAAGCACATCGAACCGTGCACAAAGACTTCGAGTTCCAGATCGGGGATCACCGATTTGATCGCTTCACAGTCTTTAAGGCTGATCTCACGTGCCACGATGATACGCTTCACACCCAGATCATAATAAACCTCCGCATCCATTGCATTCATAACGTTGGCCTGTGTAGAGAGGTGAATGGGAATATCCGGTGCGATCCTTTTGGCGATCTTGACTACCCCGGGACTTGAGACGATAAGCGCATCAGGCTTCAGCTCTGCCATTTTGGCGATGTGGTTCTCATAAAGCCTTATCTGCGAATTGAACGGAAAGGAGTTGACCGTACAGTAGACCTTCTTGCCTCTCTCATGGGCATAGGCTATCCCTTGGGCAAAAGAATCCATGTCAAACTCTTTTCCCGAACGGATACGCAGAGAGAAAGTGCTGGTACCGCCATAGACGGCATCTGCCCCGTAGTTGAGTGCGATCTTCATCTTTTCAAGGTTTCCTGCGGGTGCTAAAAGTTCTACTTTGTTATGTGCTGTCATTCCTATCCTAACTGTTCAATCGTGCGCAGGCTGGGTTTGCCCACTGATAAATGGCTCTTATTTTACCCTATTAGTAGTAAAGAACAGTTTTTATGCTAAAATCATCACATGAATAAAAGAACACGAATAGATTTGCACAACCATACAGCACGCTGCAACCACGCTGAAGGCACTATTGATGAATACATCCAAAAAGCCATCGATCTCGGCATTGATATCTACGGTTTCTCTGAGCATGCCCCGATGGATTTTGATGAAAAATACCGCCTGCCTTTGTGTGATATGGATGCCTATGTCAATGATGTACTCTCTGCCAAAGAGAGGTACAAAGACCAGATCAAGATACTGCTCGGATATGAAGTGGACTGGCTTCCCGGACATATGGAGAAGAATGTACTTAATGCCGATGTGGATTACCTCATCGGTTCGGTACACTTCATCGATAAGTGGAGTTTTGACAACCCGGAATTCATAGGCGGCTGGAAGAACAGGGATATCGACGAAATATGGCAAGCCTATTTCGAAGCGACCAAGGCGATGGCCGATTCGGGAAAATTTGACATTGTCGGGCACCTGGATCTCATTAAGGTCTTCAAGTATCTCCCAAAGACCGATACCCGAATTCTTGCAAAAGAGGCACTTCAGAGCATTAAAAAGTCCAAGATGGTCATAGAGCTTAATACCGCCGGACTGCGTAAACCCATTGGCGAGATATACCCCTCAAAAGCACTGCTTCAGGAAGCCTATGCATTAGATATCCCCATTACTTTTTCTTCGGATGCACACAGTGTGGAGCAGGTGGGATTTGCTTATGAGAAGGCTGTAGCACTTGCAAAAGAGATCGGATACACCAAAGCTGTTACTTTTGAAGGCCGTGATAGGGAATTGGTTATTTTTTAGGCAAAAAATCTGAAAAAACTTAATGATTAGTGGCTATAATAGTAGATACTAAAATTTATAGGAGAAATTAATGGGTAAGTTCGTTAACAACATAGACGAGTTTTTTAAATACTGTGAGGAGAATGAAGTAGAGTTTGTTGATCTTCGTTTCACAGACATCAAAGGTGCATGGCATCACTTGACATACAGAATGAGTGCGGTAAACGCTGAAAACCTTGAGAACGGTTTCCCGTTTGACGGTTCTTCCATCGAAGCATGGCAGCCGATCAATGAATCAGATATGATCTTGAAAGCGGATGTACCGACAGCATTCCTCGATCCTTTTACAGCTGATTCCACGATCATCGTATTCTGTGATGTGTATGATATCTACAAAGGACAGCTTTATGAAAGATGTCCAAGGTCTATCGCCAAGAAAGCATTGCAGCATGCTGAAGAGATCGGTATTGCCGATGCAGCATACTTTGGACCGGAAAACGAGTTCTTCATTTTTGACCATGTAGAATTCACGGACAGTATCAATGAAGCGGGATACAGAGTTGACTCTGAAGAGGGTGAATGGAACGATCCTTCAAGATTCGATGATATAGGGAACATGGGTCACAGACCAAGAACCAAAGGCGGTTACTTCCCGGTTCAGCCGACGGATTCCATGGTGGATCTTAGAGCTGAAATGATGCTCCTTTTGGAAGAAGTAGGTCTTGAAGTGGTTCTTGGTCACCATGAAGTGGCACAGGCACAAGGTGAGATCGGTATCGTATTCTCTGACATCATCGGTGCAGCAGATAACGTCCAGAAGTACAAGTATGTCGTCAAGATGGTAGCACACCTCAACGGTAAATCTGCAACATTCATGCCAAAACCACTCTTCGGTGACAATGGTAACGGTATGCACGTACACCAGTCTCTCTGGAAAGACGGCAGCAACCTTTTCTACGAAGAAGGTAACTACGGTAACCTTTCGGAAATGGCAATCAATTATACAGGCGGTATCTTTAAACATGCAGCAGCTGTTGCGGCATTTACAAACCCGAGTACTAACTCTTACAAGAGGCTTGTCCCTGGATTTGAAGCACCATCTATCCTGACTTACTCAAGCCAGAACAGATCAGCTTCTTGTCGTATCCCTTACGGTGCAGGTGAGAAAGCAACACGTATAGAGATGCGTTTCCCTGACTCAACAGCATGTCCATATCTTGCATTTGCAGTTATGATGATGGCAGGTCTTGACGGTATCAAGAACAAAACTATACCGGTCGGTCCGATGGATGAAGATCTCTTTGAACTTTCTCTTGATGAGATCCGTGAAAAAGGTATCCCTCAAATGCCTCATACACTACGTGAAGCACTTGAAGGTCTTATCAAAGATAACGATTTCCTTAAGCCTGTCTTCACACCAGAGTTCCTCGATGCATATCAGCACTATATGTTCGAGAGACAAGTATGGCCAGACGAATCTCGCCCGACAGCATTTGAGTTCAAGACAACTTACTCTTGCTAGCACCTCTTCCCGGGGATATCTTTCCCGGGAAATTTCCCCCGGTACTGTCAGAAGACAATATCCTACATTTTCCCATACTAAATCTAATATTTCAATGGACGAATAACTTTGTCTCCTCCTCTTTTTTGAAGAAGGTAAAATATGCCCATAGTGTGGTGCCGTACACAAAGATAGAAAGTATCACCACACCGGTCGTCACCGCTTCAAAGAGTACTTTGTATTCGTAATCTGCCGGTATCATATGGACCAGGATAATGGAGAGTGCCCCTTTCATCCCAGAGAAAGTAAGGATGAACCATCCCTCAAACCCTACCGGCTTGATAGAATCGATCGTCTTGCCAAAGAAAGCGAACTTTGCCATAGAGAGTGCACGGATCAGTGTCGTGACAGCGAACATAATCAAAATTTCCATTCTGTAGTGCCACAATGTCTTAAAGTCCACCATCTCCGCCAACACAAAGAAGATCATGACCGCTGCGATATAACCGAATTCTTTCGCCATTTCATAAATATACTCCAGGCGCTCCCTGGTCGTTGCAACAACGGAACTCATACGCAAAGTACGCATAAAACTCTTGCGTTTTTTTTCTTCCGTCTCTTCGAGTACCATAATGTCCATATCGATCCAGGCTTTGGTAGCGATGATCGCAGTAATCAGCGTCAAAATACCGCTCACATGCATCTCTTCACCCAGAACATAGGCCGCATACCCTTCTATAACAAAGGCAAACAGTTCACCCCGCCTGTCCGAGAAAAGCTTCATCAGCATATAGAAAACGTATCCGATCACCAACCCCATACCGATACTTACGGCAAACACACGCAGAGCTTCAGTAGTTGCATGCAACGCATCGATCTGACCGCTCATCATCCAGGGGAGTCCTATGAAAAAGAACGCTATGACCGCTGTAGCATCGTTACCCAGTGATTCACCCTCAATAAGTACTTTGATGTCATGGCTTATCCCTTTGAAATGGGAAAGAACGGACTGTACAGAGACTGCATCGGTCGCCATATTGATCGCAAAGAGAGAAACATAGGCACCAAGCGTCAACCCTTCGAAGACATCAAGATAATAGAGACTGGCACCCACAGTAATGGAGAGTGCCACCGCGATCACAGCCAGATAGAAGATGCTCCAGCCATGTTTTTTGATATCGGAAAATCCAAGATGCAGCGCATCACCCATAAAAATAAGGGGAATACAGAAAATGATGATCGTATCGAAGTGTGCTGCCATGTCTATGGGAACTGCTGCTTTGAAATAGGTATAGATAAGGTAGGAGCCGATGAGAAGCAAAAACACGGAAGGTATCTTTATCTTGTTGGCCAGGGCATCTGAGAAGATCACCAGACTCAGTATGGTGATCAGCATTATTTCAGGGGCAAAACTGTGCATAATTCTCCTTTAAAATATTAAACCCGGAATTTGCAACAGCGATCAGTAACCTCTTGCATAATCCAAGTTAAAACATTGTACCACTGTCCCTGGAGGCGGGTACGACAGGTTCATTCCTTGTCGGATGCAGAGGATCGTCATTATTGACGGGTCCTTCCTTGATGACCTCATCGTCAATGTTGATCGTTTCTGCAAAAGGGCTCTCTTCCTCGGGGCTGATATCAGTATCATCATCCGGATGCTGTACCGGGGTATCTGAATCCCAGATATCCATGATATCCTCTGATGGAGCTGTCGTCTCTTCTGTTTCATGCTTCTCTTCAGGCAGAGGGGAGGTCTTGGTATAGAGCTCGCTTTTGCCTTTGTATTCTCCTCTGTAGACACCTTCGGGAATATCGAACGTTCGTTTTGTCTCAGGATATGCCTTGATCAGTTCTTTGAAGTAGTAGGCAAATGCCGGTGCCGCCAGCGCACCTCCTGTCGCTTTCTTGCCAATGGGCCTGTTGTTGTCGCGCCCGAACCAGGAGATCACTTCGATCGTTGGAGAGTATCCGCAGAACCAGGCATCAACGCCATTATTCGTCGTACCAGTCTTTCCGGCAAGCTCTATCCCCTGGACACGTGCATTTTTACCTGTCCCCCGCTTGACGACATCCATCAGTATGTCCGTCATCAGGTATGCCTGTTCGGGTGTGGTGAAATTGGCGATC
This sequence comes from Sulfurovum lithotrophicum, assembly GCF_000987835.1. Taxonomy (NCBI): domain Bacteria; kingdom Pseudomonadati; phylum Campylobacterota; class Epsilonproteobacteria; order Campylobacterales; family Sulfurovaceae; genus Sulfurovum; species Sulfurovum lithotrophicum. Next base: position 1,908,218 of record NZ_CP011308.1, read on the forward strand.
TCTTTGGGCCGTGTTTCGTAAATGACCGCTCCCTCTTTGGAGACCACCTTGGAGATCAGTCTGGGCTCTATCATATGCCCGCCGTTGGCAAAGACCGAGAAGATCTGTGCCATTTTCATAGGAGAGAGGCCGAGATTCCCCAGTGCAATGGACATATCTCTGGGGATATGGGGCACATCGAGAAACGCCAGACGCTTTCGGATGGTACTCACCCCGATCTCCGAGACAAGGTTGATCGTTGCAAGGTTTCTGGAATGCACCAGTGCTTCCCTGAGCGGGATGAACCCTTTAAAATCCCTCTCGTAGTTCTTGGGTGCCCATACTTTGGGTTTGCCGTTCTCATAGTACTGGAACGTTCGGGCAAGGTCCGTCAGCGGACTGGCAGGGTTGTAGCCCATATCGAGTGCTGTCTGGTAAATGAAAGGCTTGAAGGCTGAACCGGGCTGCCTGAGCGTCTGTGTGGCACGGTTGAATGCCGACTTCCTATAATTCACTCCTCCTATCATAGCCAGTATATCGCCTGTTTTACTTTCCACAGCCACAAAAGCTGTATTGATGGTTGAGGTCTCCGGCTTTTCCCTGTATTTTTCCAATACTTTTTTATAGGCATATTTTACTGCTTCTCTTGCGATCTTCTGCTGTTTCATATCGATGGTCGTATAAATCTGGTATCCGGCGGTTTTGATATCATCCCCACGCCCTTTGAAACGCCTGATCACCTCATCCACGATATAGGGGGCGATGTTCTGTGTCAGCGAGGTTTTATAGACTTTTGGAGACTCTTTGACCGCTTTGAGGTACTCACTCTCCGTCAGCCATCCCAGACTTTTCATACGGTAGAGAACATTGTTGGCACGGTTGAGTGCACGCTTGTAATGTCTTATAGGGTTATAGTAACTCGGTGCATTGGGCAGACCGACTAGAAGCGCCATCTCTTTGAGTGTCAGTTCATCAAGTTCCTTGTGAAAATAGCCGTTGGCTGCCGTTTTGATACCAAAATAGTTGTTCCCGTAGGAGATTTCGTTGAGATAACGCTCGATGATCTGTTCTTTGGTCAATTCATGCTCGATCTTGAGTGCCAGTATCGCCTCTTTGATCTTTCTCGCCAGTTTTTTCTCGTTGGTAAGGATCTTGTTCTTGATCAGCTGCTGTGTCAGGGTACTTCCACCTTCCACGAACTTCCCGGCTTTGATATCTTTGACAATGGCACGGATAATCGCATCCGGATTCACCCCGCTGTGTTCAAAGAACTTCGTATCTTCCATCGCGATAAGCCCTTCGACCAGATGGCTTGGAAGCTCATCATACCTTGCATAGAGACGGTGTTGCTTGTTGAACACATACGCGAGTTTCTTCCCGTTCCTGTCCAGGATGACCGAAGAGATCTCGGGCTGATAATTGATCAGTTTGTCCGCATCCAGAGAGATCTCTTCATAGGCATAGATGAATGCCGCCGTCAACGCAACAATGAAGATGATCATCAAAATGATGGAGCCTTTGATCAAACTGCTGAACACATAAAACCTTTTTTTTAATTATTAAATGATTGTAGCGAAGTATCGCTAATGAGCTGCAATGCCTTTTTCAAACATTTTTTTGAGACACCAAGCCTGGGAATGACACGCAGTATGGGAGACGCTACCGTGGGCTGTCTTATTGCACCGACGAGGAAGCCTTTATCCATCAGTGTTTTTTGCAGCCGAAGTGCTTCTTTGTTGTTCTTCACGGGGATGGGAATGATCAGGCTTTCGCTTTTTATCCCCAATACCTCTTCTACGATCCTGAGCCTTGCATCGATCTTCACCCGGTATCTGGCCGCCTTTTTGCTTACCGTTTTGATGTTGATCAGCGCCAATGCCGTATCAAGGACCGATGGAGCCGTGGAGTAGATGACCGGCTTGGCCCTGTTCTCCAGAAAAGAGATGATCTCCCTGCCTGCAAGTATATAGGCACCGTAACTGCCGTATGCTTTACCCAGTGTCCCCATCTTGATATGGTTCGGTGATATCTCTATCCCGTAATGTTCAAATACACCCAATAGGTTTTTACCCAGTACTCCCGAACTGTGTGCTTCATCGATGATAAGCAGTGCACTGTTCTCCCCGGCTATATCAAATACCTCCCTGCTACATACCTCACCGCTCATGGAGTAGACACCCTCAACGGCAATGATCTGACGTTTGGCAGGATAGTGTGACATTTTCTCTCTAAGGTCCCCCGCATCGTTATGCCTGAAAAAAACGACCCGATCCTTTAGCAGTCCGGTCGCCATCATCCCAGAAGCATGATACTCTTCATCCATAAAAAGCATATCGTGCTTGCGCACCAGTGCTTCCACCAGTGACATATTCGCCAGAAAACCGGAGCCCACGACCAGTCCCGATTCAAACCCGTTCAATGTACTGAGTGTCTCTTCGAAATACCGATGTACAGGATGGTATCCGTTAACAAGCATACTGGCCCTGGGGGCAAAGATATCATACTCATCCATCAGTGTACAGAGCTTTTTCAGCTGGCCTTTGTCCTCCGCCAGTCCGAGATAGTCATTCGAAGCTAGATCGGTCAGATCTTCATTGAAAAGTTTTCGCTCTCTGAAACGCCCTGCTTTTTTCAGGGCTTTGAGTTCGTTCTCATACATCTATTGCTTCACCCACTCTATCCAGGGAAGCAGTGCCTCCACTTGCAGTCCCATAGCGGTACTTTCATATCCATCCACTGATTTGATGTATTTTTTGCAAAACCCTTCGACCATGCATCCGCCTGCCTTCCCCTGCCAGAGTTCACTTTCAAGATAAGCCTCGAGGTCATCTACATCAAACTTTGCAAAATGGTAATGGGTTGCAGAGGTATTGGTAAAAAGAAATGCTTTGGTTTTAAAATGCACAGAGGAGATGATGGAAATACATGAACCGCTCTGCAAAGAGAGGATACGTCTGGCATCCTCCCTGTTTTTAGGCTTTCTGAGTATCTCCCCCTCCGCCGTAGCAATTACGCTGTCTGCAGTCAGTAACGGGATATCCGATCCATAGCGTTTTTCAGCAGCCTGCAGTTTGCCTTTGCTTGCCAGATAGACAAAATCTTTTGCAACATCGGTCACGATCTGATCTTCATTGAAATCAACAGATTTTTGCTCAAATTCAATACCGAACTTCTCTAACAGATACGCTCTTGACTCAGAAGCCGAACATAAACAAATCATAGATACCTCCGTAGGGTGCTGTCTCCTGACAACACCGATAATTTAATATATATCAAAGGTGCTGTGAGGGCCCAAAGGAAGTGCCCGTGGTGCACAGCACTCTACAAGCCTCTCAGCGTAATACCCAGCCAGATTGCAGCGATACCAAGCACGATATTGATCGGGAGTAAAAGTTTCGGGATGATGGCTACCGTCTCTTTGGCTGCAGGAAGTTCACCCGCATCAAAAAGTTTCTGTGCCTTTCTGCGTTTGACATACATCCATGTAAAGTTCAGTGTCATGACCACCCATATCACCTCTTTGACATGAACGATCTGATAGGTCGCATAGGCTGTTTCACTGAGAATATTTCCGGAAGCACTGACTGCTGCCGCACGGAAACCAAGACCGACCGCCATAATGACAGCCGTCAGAATGATGAGCAAAATAAAAGGCTTAACGATATTGAAGAATCTTCCGGTGATCGCCAGCGTTCTTCCCAGTCTTACTTTCGGGTCTTCTATGAGCTGCAGGTTCGGATGGACTGCCAGTCGTATGGCGATCATTCCCCCTACCCAGACAAAGGCCGAAAATACATGCAAAAACACGATCTCATGCGCATAAGTGCCGAAAAGATCAACCATTCCGGACTTCATATTAATTTCCGCCCTCAAGTATCTCGCTCAGGTAGACTTTCGCTTCTTCAAGTGCCGTCGTGATCTTGGAAGCATCTTTTCCTCCGGCCTGTGCGAAGTCCGGACGGCCGCCACCGCCACCACCGACGATAGGCGCGATCGCTTTGATCCAGTCACCTGCTTTGATCGGAGTATTCTTCGAACCGGCCGCCAAGAGTACCTTGTCACCCTTTTTCTGGAAAAGCATGACGGCAACATTATCATATTTGTTCTTGACATCATCGATCATCGATTTGATGTCGCCGTTTTCTACCTCTTCGACGATGACATTGACACCATTGACATCAACTGTGCTCAACTCTTTTTGAGATGCGCTCATGGCTGAGGCTACTTCACTTTTAAGTGTTTTTATCTGCTCTTTGAGTTTGGCGATCCCTGCAATCGGGTTTTGGTTCTTGACCTCTTCCTTGATCTGCGAGAGTTCCTCTCTGATCGCTTTAACCTTTTCAACGGCTGCCCTGCCGCAGATAGCCTCTATACGTCTCACCCCTGCACTCACACCGCTCTCTTTAGTGATCATAAAGAGGCCTATCTGTGCCGTATTATCCACATGGGTACCCCCGCAGAGTTCGATGGAAGCGTCACCCATACTGACAACACGTACTTCATTGCCGTACTTTTCTCCAAACAGTGCCATGGCACCTGCTTTCTTCGCCTCATCCACACTCATAATCTCCGTCTTTCTCGGAATGGCACGGCTGATCTTATCATTCACCCATGCTTCCACCTTTTCTATCTCTTCGGCTGTCATCGCTTTAGGATGGGAGAAGTCAAAACGAAGTCTTTTGTCATCATTGAGTGAACCCGCCTGGGCAATGTGGTCCCCGAGGATCGCACGCAAACCTGCATGCAGCAGGTGTGTCGCAGAATGGTGCTTTTCGATCTCTGCACGGCTTGGATCGACCACAGCTTTCACCTCATCACCCACAGAGAGTTTTCCCTCCACTTCGGAAAGGTTCAGGTCAAGGAATTTTTTCGTATCTTTCACTGTTACCTGCTCACTGCTACCTGCTACCTCGATCGTTCCGCGATCGCCCACCTGTCCTCCGGACTCGGCATAGAACGGTGTCTTTTCAAGCAGTACCCAGCCTTTGCCATTTATGGCATCTGTCTTTTTGAAATTCTCATCGAGCAGTGCCAGTACTTTTGTTGTTACTTCCTGTGTTTCATAACCGACAAATTCATTTGTGTTGAACGCTTCTTTAAGCAGCTTGAAGTCACCTGTCGTCGCTGCATCACCCGTACCTTTCCAGTTCGCTTTGGACTGGGCTTTCTGTGCTTCCATCTTTTTGTTGAAAGCATCGATGTCCAGTCTGATATTCTTCTCTCTAAGCATATCTTCGGTCAGATCCAGAGGGAAACCGAAAGTATCATAAAGTTTGAACGCCACTTCCCCGTTAAAGACATCCTGCGTATTTTTAAGCTCTTCGTTAAAGAGTTTGATCCCCGCTTCAATGGTCTCGAAGAAACGCTCCTCTTCCATCTTCATCGATGTTTTGATCGCTTCGGCTCTACTGACAAGATAGTCGTACTGTTTTCCCATAAGGTCTACCAGCGTATCGACGAGTTTGTACATGAACGGTTCACGCAGTCCCAGAAGATATCCGTGACGGATGGCTCTACGCATGATGCGTCTAAGTACATACCCTCGTCCCTCTTTGTCGAAGTTAACACCCTGTGCCAAAAGGAAAGAGACAGAACGGAGATGATCGGCAATGACCCTGTAGGAAGCGGAATTCGGTGCATCAAAATCGTACGGCTTTCCTACCAGTTCGCCTATCTTCTCCAGGAAAGGCATGAAGAGTGAGGAGTGGTAGTTGTTGAATACGCCCTCTTTGATGGCAACGACCCTTTCAAGCCCCATACCTGTATCGATACTTGGTTTCGGCAGCGGATTGAGCGTACCCTTTTCGTCTCTTTCGTACTGCATGAAAACAAGGTTCCAGATCTCAAGGAAACGGTCACCCTCTCCGCCCATAATATCCTCTTCAGAATGAAAGTGCTCTTCCCCCTGGTCATAGAATATCTCCGAACATGGACCGCACGGACCGGTATCACCCATCTGCCAGAAGTTGTCTTTGTCACCAAAACGCATGATGCGATCTTCGGAGATGTATTTCTTCCAGATATCGTACGCTTCATCGTCACTGTCATGTACGGTCACCCAGATCTTCTCCACAGGCAGGTCCAGATATTTTTCATCGGTCACGAACTCCCAGGCATAGGCTATGGCTTCTTCTTTGAAATAATCTGCAAAAGAGAAATTACCCAGCATTTCAAAAAGCGTATGGTGGCGCGCTGTGTAGCCTACATTGTCGAGGTCGTTGTGTTTTCCTCCCGCTCTCAGGCAGGTCTGCGAAGAGGTAGCTCTCGGCGGGTTCGGAATAGGCGCTTCGCCTGTAAAGATGTTCTTGAACTGTACCATCCCGGCATTGGTGAACATCAGCGTCGGATCATCCGGTACCAGAGGTGAACTCGGTATAAGTTTATGGCCTTTGCTCTGAAAATAGTCTAAAAATGATTTTCTAATATCCATGAAGAAATATCCTGCGTTATAAATTGGGATATTTTAGCCAATTTGTGGTTATTGGGAGGTTATATATCTGTTTTGGATAGGTCTGTTTGAATGCAGGGTGGCGCATTTATGCCCACCTTCCTCTTTTTAGTTCATGTTTGCCTAAAGATAGAATTTGCAGAAAGCATCTGCGGGATATTCAAAATATCCGAAGATATCTGTTGTTCCCTCTGTCGCTTCAGAACCATTGTTGCAACTGTAGGGTATGTCATCTTTCCCCTCTCCAAGATCATCTGCGATATAGAGAGGTTCTTCATCCACCGCTACCGTGCCGTTGAAACCATAAAGGTCGAACTCACAGCGTTCTCCGGGAACAAAAGTAAATGCACCCCTTCTTGTCGTGACATCCTCTGCAGAGATCGCACCATCAGGTGCATAGCAGGTATAGGGAACATATGCTGCACCCGAGCCTGTGAGATCATCCATTAAAAACAATGTAACAAGTTCAGGACCAGGATCCACTAGAACCACATCTGTATCGCATCCGCTCAACACAAACACGGCAGCACCAGTAAGTATCAAGCCTGTTATTCTCTTTTTCATACATAATTCCTCATATATCTTTTTAATACCATACCGGCAAATTGTGTCATTTTTGTGAGGAGTGTCTTATTTGCTACTGATTCCACTTTCTGATCTTGTTGTGGCAGGAGACACACTGATTCAGCACCTTGGTATAGTTCGTCAACGCAGAGTGCTTCTTGCCTTCATCCATATTTATATTGAGTTTGTTTGCATATCTTGTAATATTTTTTGCCTGGTCTCTGGCAAATGATGTACTATAATCCATATCTGTTTTTGGTGCAATCTCGATATTTTTGGATGCTGCTTTAAGGCTTTCCACACCATCATGTACCAGCTTCTTGTTGTTATATAAAATACCTCTCTGTACTTCCGAGAGAGCATCTGCCATCGTACGCATATCTTTGATCCTGTCGTCCTGACTGTAAGCATACAAACCTGACACCAATATGCCTAACACCATAAATATTACAAATGTTTTTTTCATGGTCTTTCCCTTTTATTCAATTTATTTAAATCATTATATCAGATTTTTTCATAGTTTTTTAAAAGATTTGCGATCTGTTTGCTTCCATCTTTTTCTACTATCTCCATTAATCCTCTACTTTTAGCCTCAAGATCTTCGTTCAGCAATGCTAATACCTTTTGTGTATCGATCTCCTCTTCTCTCATGATCCATGCCAGATCCTTTTCTACCAGGAACTGTGCATTGTAGTACTGGTGGTCACTGGCCGCATAGGGATATGGTATGAAAAGTGTTGGCATAGCAGTTGCCGAAAGCTCCCAAAGTGTCGAAGCCCCGGCTCTTGCAATAGCAAAATCCGCTTCTTTCATGTACTCTGCCAATTTTGTGGTAAATCCGAAGACATCCACTTCAATCCCAAGATCATCATAGGCTTTTTGCACTTCGTCAATATTCTTCTCTCCAGCCTGATGGATAATCCTGATACCTTTCCTCCTGAGTTTCGGTGCGATCTCAAGGGCCAGTTTGTTAATAGCTTTGGCTCCCTGTGAACCACCGAGAAAGATGATAGTCTCAACCTTTTTTCTTACACGTGCGTTCTCAAAAAAAATCTCTTTGATCGGGTAGGCTTTAATCGGACTCTCTTCAAGATAGGAGCTGATAAACGCTGCCGCATAGGGTCTGAGAAGTTTGTTTAAAGAACCCAGCGCGGCATTCTGCTCATGTATGATCAGAGGCACACCGGCTGATTTGGCGGCAAAAGCTGTAGCACCAGAAGAGAATCCGCCTACGGAGAAGACCACTTTGGCATCATATTTTTTTAGGAGTTTACGGGCTTTCATTATTGCCTGCAGCATCATCCAAAGTGACTTGAGTTTGGCCAAACCTCTTTGATTGACCACACCGCGTGTCTCCAGGAAGTAGGTCTCTGTAAAATCTCCATCACTTTCAAACCACTGTCTGTCCTGCCCCATTGTGGAGCCGATATAGATGAGTTCTTCACCTTTCAACTGCTCTTTTACTGCTTTGATGATGGCAAGATGTCCGCCTGTACCGCCTCCTGTCATGATAATGCTCATTTTTTCTCCTTTAAGCCTTTCGGCATTGTGTGTGACTGTATGCGATATTTCTCCATCTGGTGGGCTATTGCCCACCCTACACGCTCCTCGCTACCCCTTACAGCATTTTCCCGTTACGGTCCCGGGGGACTTTTTTGGAAACCATCAGCACCATACCTATGGCTACACAGGCGGCTATGATGTGTGATCCGCCGTAACTCAGGAACGGTACGGCGATCCCCTTGATCGGCGTAATACCGGCGATACCGTAAGCGTTGAGTATAAAAGCAAAAGATATCAGCAGACCCACACCGATACTGAAAAGGTAGTACATCGGGTTCTTTACTTTCGATGCGATTTTGAAGATGCGGAACACGATGAAAAGGACGGTCAGTGTCACCAGGACAAGCCCCGCATACCCCAGCTCTTCAGTGATTCCCGCCAGGATAAAGTCCGTATGCACCTCCGAAAGATAGCCCAGCTTGAACTGTCCGTTCCCCAGGCCCTTCCCAAAGAGGCTGCCGTTGTGTATAGCGTTGAGCGAGTTGGATATCTGATAGGGCTCCTTGGCTGTTGTCGTTACCCGCAACGTCTCAAGCCGTTCAAAAGGCAGGACAGAAAGGATGCTGTCCTGTACCGTACTCCACCAACTCTTTATTCTTGCCATGCGGTGCGGTGCAAAGAAGATCAAGCCGATGAATGCGACAAAAATACCCGAGAGCACCGTCAGAAAAAATTTCCATGAACTGCCGACAAAGAGGAACATCACCATCAGGGTTCCTCCAAGAACCACGACCTGCCCCAAGTCTTTCTGAAAAACAGCAATGAGCACAACCGCGGCCATGAATACAATGATATAGGGCATGAAGGACCTAACTTCATCTATAAAACCCGTATGGCCGCGCTGCCCAAATTTACGTGAAAAGCTCCAGGCCAGAAAAAAGACAAATCCAACTTTGAAGAATTCTACCGGTGCCAGGGAAATGGGTCCCAAGTGTATCCACCGTTTGGCACCCCCGACCGCCTTCACCAAAGATGAGGGCATGAACTGCATAGCGACCATCAGTATAAAAAATATCAAAAAGAGGCTCAACCCCACCGGTACGAACCATTTTTCCGGGTCCAATCTGCTCAAGATGACCATGGAGGTAAAGGCGATGAAGATCGAAATACTCTGCCTGAGAAAAAAATGAAAATTATCATAATGAAAGTGCAGTACCGTATAGGTAGAGAGCGAATAACTCATAACCATTGAAAGTGTCAGGAGTGCTATGACTGCTGCCAAAAGAGGTTTGTCTATCATGCTGTCTTCTTTAAATCCATATTAATTAGTATTTTAACGCATTTAATAGATAACTTTGTTAAAATTGCATATTAAACAGGGAAATTCATGAACAAAAATATAAAAAATATGGTACTGCACCAAAGAAAGAACAAGATCAGCTTTCTTTTTATCCTGCTGGTCGCTACCATGGCTATTTTTCTCTTTTCCGTACTCAAAACCATTCTCTCCCCAAGAGATATTCCCAGTCAATATACCATCGTCCATGACCGTTCTCTGCGCGGCGATATCATCTCTGCGGACAACTATACCCTCAGCCGATCCCAGAAGACTTACCAGGCAGTTATTCATGGTGCAAGTATCGACCCTGCAAAACGCAAGGCATTCGTCAGGCTTTTCAGTATCTACAGTGGGATCCCCGAAGAGGATGTACTCAAAAAGTTCAAAGACAAAAACGGCAAAGATTTCCGTGGAAATATCGTACTTGCAAAAGATATCAACTTCAAATCCGCCATGCAGCTCAAAGAGTTGGCCTACAAACTAAGAAAACTGGGAGCATTCAAGACCACCAAGACCAGCAGCGGTATCGAAGTACTCTACGGACTCGATATTGTAGAAAACGGAGAGACAAGGGAATTCCCTCTCAAAGATGTGCTTAGCCCAGTCCTTGGTTATGTCAGGAACAGAAATGAAGAGCGCTACAGTAGACCACACGGTATCAAAGGATTGGAGCGCAAGTATGAAAAACACATCACTTCCAAGAAGAACGGCTACTTCAAGGGAGAAAGAGATGTTGTTGCTTCGGTCATCCACAATAAGAACAGCATAGAGATGCCCCGCGTCGACGGGATGGACCTCCACCTCAATGTGCCTCTTGCTTTCCAGAGAAGGATCGAACTGATGATCGACCGGATGAAAGCCAGTATCGATGCGGACGAGATTCTTGCCGGGGTCATGGAGAGCAGTACAGGGAAAGTACTTGCTCTTGCCAGTACAGAACGCTATGACCCGCGTCATATTCACAACAAAGATATTTCTGCACTCGACCCAAAATTTTCCGAATACGCCTATGAAGCCGGTTCTGTCATCAAACCCCTTACGCTCGCCATTGCCCTGAACCACAAAGTAGTCACGCCCGATACCTGGTTCAATACCTATAACGGGAAACTGAAGATCGGCAAACGCCGTACTATCTCCGATGATGAAAAATTCGATGCTCTCACCGCCACCGATATCATCGTGCACTCCTCCAATGTCGGGATCTCCCAAATATCATGGAGACTGACGGGACAGCAATTCAGAGACGGGCTCATTAAATTCGGCCTCTCAAAACCTTCGGGCCTGGATCTTTCACGTGATGTTCCCGGGAGGATCAAGTCTCTTCATCTTCTGAATAACAACATGCATAGAGCCAACTCCTCCTACGGTTACGGTATGCTTGTCACCTTTGCCCAGCTCTTCAAAGCCTATTCTGCCTTCAACAATAACGGTGTCGCAGTTACGCCCCGCCTGGTGGATTATCTTTCAGATGACAAGGGGAACCGCTACACCCTGGAGCCAAAAGAGGGTGACCTCAAAGCAGTAGAAAAGAAGGCAGCCGGACAAATACATGACATTCTGCTTGAAGTCGTCAAACGCGGGACGGGAGTCAAAGCGCAATACCCTGGGCTGGAGATCGGAGGCAAGACCGGTACGGCACATATCGCCAAAGGCGGGCGTTACGTTAGAGAGTACCACAGCTCTTTCTACGGTTTTGCCAATGACAAAGAGGGACATAAATATACCATTGGGGTTTTGGTGATACGTGCCAAAAAATACCATAAATATTTCGCTTCACAATCTGCGGTCCCGACATTCAGACGCATCGTTGACATCCTTGTAGAGCTTGACTACCTCAAACCTGAGGGCGGCAAGATAGATACACTCTCTCCCATCAAACTGGACAAACCCAAAGAGGACAACGGCACCATGCCAGAGCGTACGAATGTTAAAAATCCTTCGATCAATGAACTCTTCGAAATGAAGTCCAAGCCCAAACCAAAGCCGAAAAGGAAAAAGAGACCAGCGGCAAAACCAAAACCCAAACCGAAACCACCGGTCAGAAAACCACTCACAAAAGAGAAGATAGAAGAGCTTTCTGCAGAAGACCTCTTTTAGAATTAAATCCAGATATTGTCGATGAGTCTGGTTTTCCCCACCCAAGCGGCTACCAGAATAATGGTGTTGCCTATCTCCACCTTTTCAAGCGATCTGAGCTGACGGTCCACAATAGCCACGTATTCCACACGGTCCGTTTCAGAAAGTACCTGCAACATCTCTTTTTTAATGATATTCACATTCACTTCACCCTGCATCACCATCTTTGTGGCACGTTTGAGAGAATGAGAGAGAGACAAAGCTCGCTGTTTCTCCTTTTTATTCAGGTAGACATTGCGGCTGCTCAATGCCAGGCCGTTCTCATCCCTTACGATCTCACAGGGGACAATCTGTATATCCATAAAATAGTTTCTGACCATCTGTGAAATGAGCACAAGCTGCTGTGCATCTTTTTTTCCGAAGTAGGCTCGGGTAGCACCACTAAGATTGAGCAGTTTCATGACCACCTGAAGCATCCCGTCAAAATGCCCCGGCCGCTTCTCCCCTTCCAGAATGTACCCACGTACCGCCGGTGCACCTATGCAGAGTTCATCCCTCTCGTACATCTGTCCGATCGTCGGCATAAAGACAATATCCACCCCTGCCACTTCACAGATCTTCCTGTCAGCTTCTTCCTTTCTGGGATAGGCATCGAGGTCTTCCCCTTCAAGGAACTGTGTCGGATTGACAAAGATCGAAACAATGAGATAATCATTCTCTCTTTTCGCCTGTTGAATGAGAGAGAGATGGCCCTGGTGAAGCGCACCCATCGTCGGCACGAATCCGATGCTTCCGTTTAGTCTCTTTCTGGCCTCCTGTAACTCTTCTATGGTACGTGCAATGATCATCTCTAACCCTCTATTTTGTTATATTTTGGTAAAATCATATCAAAATATTACTGTGGGGTATTGTCTCCTGACAACACTAAAAACCATTTTTACATTGGAACCCTAACATTCATTGGTGCTGTGAGGGCACAGCACCCTACAAAATAAAGGAACTTTTTCACGTGGATGCATATGAATACGGCGAACTTTTGAAAACCCTCTCCAAAAAAATGGAGAATATTAGCAATATAGTCAAGCCTGACGAGCTGAAAAAACGTCTCGGTGAAATAGAAGAGATGCAGCAGGACCCCAACTTCTGGAATGATGCTGCAAATGCAGGAAAGATCTCCCAGGAGAAAACAAGAACTGAGCGTATTCTGGAAACCTATCATAATGCCAATGATGCGGTCTATGATGCCATTGAGTATTTCGAGATGGCCAAAGCCGAGAAGGATGAAGAGACACTTGAGATGCTCTATGAAGATGCTGAATCTCTCAAAGAGCGCACCAATGCCCTTGAGGTACAGATGATGCTTAGCGGTGAGCATGACAGCAACAATGCCATTGTCTCCATCCACCCCGGTGCAGGCGGTACCGAGAGTCAGGACTGGGCGAGCATGCTCTACCGTATGTATTTACGCTGGGCGGAGCGTCACGGCTTCAAGGTCGAAGTGCTTGACTACCAGCCGGGAGAAGAAGCGGGCATTAAAGATGTCTCCTTTATTATCAAGGGAGAGAATGCCTACGGATACCTCAAAGTGGAGAACGGCATTCACAGACTGGTACGTATCAGCCCCTTTGACTCCAACGCCAAGCGCCACACTTCTTTCACTTCTGTCATGGTCTCTCCCGAGATCGACGACGACATCGATATAGAAATAGAGGATAAAGACCTTCGCATAGACACCTACCGTGCCTCAGGTGCAGGAGGACAGCATGTCAACAAAACCGAATCAGCCATCCGTATCACCCATGAGCCTACAGGCATCGTGGTACAGTGCCAGAACGACCGAAGCCAGCACAAAAACAAGTCAGCGGCAATGAAAATGCTCAAATCGCGCCTCTACGAATACGAAATGGCAAAAAAACAGGCGGAGATAGACGGAGTGGAAAAATCGGACATCGGCTGGGGACACCAGATACGCTCCTACGTCATGCAGCCTTATCAGCAGGTCAAAGATACCAGAAGCGGACAGGCATTCACCAATGTTGATTCTATTCTGGACGGAGATATAGACAAACTTTTGGAAGGCGTACTGATCTCACAGGCAAAATAGATTTTGTACTCTCCCTTTCCGGTGCGCAGTTGCGCACCCTACAGTTCTTCTTTGTCTTTCTTCTTTTCAATATATTTGGAGAGTGTTTTCGTTACCACTATGGCTGATATGAATGCCAAAACGATCATTGAAACGGTATAGATCACATTTGTAATATCCACTTTCATACACGTTTCTCCAGTTTTCTCTCTTCAAGTTTATAGACAGCGTCACAGCGTTCCGCCATACTCTCGTCATGGGTGACCAGTACCAATGCTGCATCATGCTCTTTGATATATGCTGTAAGTACATCCATGACCAACTCGGCAGTCTCTTTGTCCAGATTTCCCGTAGGCTCATCCGCAAAGATGATACGTGGTTTTTTATTTAAAACCCTGGCAATGGAAACCCGCTGCTGTTCTCCTCCTGAAAGTTCGGAAGTCTTATGCGCCATCAGATGGTCTATCTCCAGCTTTTTCAGTATTTTCCTGTCTATACTTTCGCCTGAAAGCATCGTCGCTACAGAGATGTTCTCCATGGCACTCATCCCCTTGAAAAGATAATGGAACTGAAAAATGATCCCTATATCATAGCGTCTGAACGCTTCTATATCTCTCTCTTTCAAGGTGTAGAGTTCATGTTCAAAAAGGGTGACACTCCCTGTATTGGGTTTTAAAAAAGTCGAGAAAATATGCAGAAGTGTCGACTTTCCGCTGCCGCTGCGCCCGACAATCGCCGCACTCTGTTTTGCTGCGATACTGAAATGAATGTCTGAAAAAAGCGGATAGTCAAAACTGTGGGAAATACCGGTAGCTTCCAATAATGGTCGGGACATTACATACCTTTGGATAATTTTGGGTATTTTAACATAAAAAGAGGAAATGGATGATTGGTTAGTAGAAAGATAGAATTATGACAAATATCTATTTTTGGAAAATATGATAGTCTTCTGATTTATTGTAGATTTGAGGGTTGTTGTTTGGGAACATACAATAAGTATGTGACCAAACAAACTCCTTCAAAGATGCGATGAAGCAGAAGAACTATTATGCCATTTGCTTGGCTACTTCTGCGGCGAAGTCTTCTTCCTCAACTTCGATACCCTCACCTACTTCAAGTCTTACAAAGTGTACGATCTCAGCTGAACCACCGGCTGCTTTCGCTTTTTCCTGTACGTATTCAAATACCGTCTTGCTGTCATCCATAACGAATTTTTGATCAAGAAGACACTGTTCCTGATCAAGTGTTGTGTTGTCAGAGATAAATCTTGCCAGTTTTCCAGGAAGGATCTTGTCCCAGATCTTTTCAGGTTTGCCTTCTGCAGCAAGTTCTGCTTTAAGAGCCTCTTCTGCAGCAGCCATTACTTCATCCGTCAACTGGCTCATAGAGATGTACTGAGGAACATTCTTTTCAGTTTTCCCCAAACGTCTAAGCTCTTCATTCTCTGTTTCGATCGCTACGATTCTACCTTTGGTCTCGTCTTCAACGAACTTAGGGTCAAAATCTTTGTAAGAGAGTGTAGATGGTGCCATCGCAGCCGCATGCATTGCTACTTCTTTAAGAACCGGCGTCATTGCTTCCGCTGTTTTCGCTGAATCACATTTCGCTTCGATAATAACACCATTCTGTGCATTTGAGTGAACATAACCGTTTACCGCAGTCGTTTCATCTCCAACGATCAGTGCTGCTCTTCTTACAACAAGTTTTTCACCGATAATGGCGATCTGCTGAGAAAGGAAGTCAGCGAACGGCTCACCATTGATAGTAGAGTTGTTGATCGCTTCCGCGTCAGCAAGATTGTTCTCGAATGCGTGATTTACTACCGTGTCCATCAGTGCTTTGAACTTGTCGTTCTGTGCAACGAAGTCAGTCTGAGAGTTGATCTCGACGATCACAGCTTTATGACCTTCAACTTTAATGCCGATAGCACCTTCAGCTGCTACTTTTCCGGCTTTTTTAGCTGCAGCACCCATTCCCTGGTCTCTGAGCCATTCAACCGCTTTGTCCATATCGCCGTCAGCTTCGGTCAATGCCTTTTTACAGTCCATCATCCCTGCATCGGTCATCTCTCTGAGTTTTTTGATATCTTTTGGTCCAAAGTTTGCCATATTACGCCTCCGCCAATTCTTTTGCAGATGCTACCGCATCTCTGAAGTTTCCTTTGAAACTGTACTTCTCTTCCATTACTGCGATCTGCTCATCAGTCATATTCGCTACATCGCTGAATGTGTAGAAACCTTCGTCATTGAGTTTGCCTGCATAGACTTTACCGACACCTGCAATCTTTGTAAGGTCATCACCTTTCTTTTCAGCTGCTGCCGCTTTTGGTGCTGTTTTTTCTTCAACAAGCTTTTCAACTTCAGCTTCAGTTGCAGGTGCTGCAGTTTCCTCTGCCGCTGCTTCAGCCATAACCGCTTCCATCTCACCGGCAGGTACTTCTTCAGCTTCTCCACCGTTCGCTTCAGCATAGGCTGCTTTACCTTCAATGATAGCATCTGCCATTTCTTTACAGAAAAGGTTGATAGATCTGATAGCATCGTCGTTCCCCGGGATCGGATAGTCGATCACATCAGGATCACAGTTCGTATCGAGCGGTGCGATCACTTTCATACCAAGTCTTCTTGCTTCTTTTACTGCGATATTCTCTTTAACCGCATCGATAACGAACATGAGATCAGGAAGTTTTTTCATATATCTGAAACCTTCGAGGTAAGAGTTCAGCTTCTCTTTCTTTCTCAAAAGCATCAATTTCTCTTTTTTGGTTAACAGGTCGATCTGCCCATTCTCTTCCATTTGCTCGATGATCTCGAGTTTTCTGATAGATTTTTTCATTGTCGGATAGTTTGTCAGCATACCACCGAGCCATCTTGTTGCAACATAAGGCATACCCGCTCTCTCGGCATGCTCTTTTACTGCCTGTCTGGCCTGCTTTTTTGTACCTACGAAAAGTACAGTCTGCCCTTCAGCAGCCGCATCTCTAACAACATTGTATGTATATTTGAAATATCTGAGTGTTTTTTGAAGGTCAATAATGTAAATGTTCTTTCTTGCACCGAAAATGAATTTCTTCATTTTTGGATTCCATCTTCTTGTCTGGTGTCCGAAGTGTACTCCACACTCCAATAGGTCTTTCATTGTTACCATAAGTTTCTCCTTGGTATATCGTTAATAGAATATTTACACTGTAAATACTCAGTTAAAAGCATCGCTTCATCACTAGGTTTAATCCGCTGTAGTCCTCAATGTTCATTCCAAATAGTATTGGAATCACACAACCGTGCAAGGAATAACTACATGTGTTTTACTTACCCTCATAGAGAATAAGGAACGCGATTATACCCAAAAAAGTTTTAAGATTGTTTGAAAAGCGGGAGAATGGCTGTAGGGTGCGTACTCACGCACCACAAGATAAAGGGCAAGTCAATGTCAAAAGGTCAAATACATCAAGGCACAATACATTGCACCCTACGTGGTCTGAAGCTCCTCAAGCTTGGCTTTTACCGCATCCACATGTCCCTTGACCCTCACCTTCTCCCATTTGGCAGCTACTTTACCATCCGGGTCTATGATAAAAGTTGAACGTACTACACCCATGTATTCACGTCCATAGTTCTTTTTAAGCTGCCAGACACCGAATATTTGACAGAGTTCTTTTTCTTCATCAGCCAGAAGCGTGATACCCAGATCTTTTTTTTCTATGAAATTCCTGTGTTTTTTCGGGGAGTCAGGACTGACACCCAGCACGATGGCGTTCAAACCTTCAAAATCAGGCAGAGCCGCAGTGAAATCACATGCTTCGGTCGTACAGCCCGGTGTATTGTCTTTTGGGTAAAAGTAAAGTACGATCCATCTTCCCTTGATATCACGAAAACAGATCTCCTCTTCGTCCTGGTTCGGCAGGCAAAAATCCGGTACTTTATCTCCAACATTCAGCATATTGTATCCTTTATACATTTTTTTGGTAGTATAGCAAAATGAATGAAAAAAATATACCAGACAAAGAAAAACTGCTTCAGGAGATAGAAGAACTGATCGCTTACGGCAAAGAGGACCCGACCATCAACCCCGATCTTCTCGCCTATCTCTCCACCGAGGACCTCATCTCCATCAAAAAGAAGCTTCTGGAACGCGTGGGAACACTCTCAGAAGAAGACAAAGCCTGGCTGGAGCAGTTCAAGAAGTACGAGTAAGTGCATCATCCCATAAGGCATGCATCATTATTTTGATACTTTCAATATAATTCTCATCCTCTTCAGGTTTCGGAAAACCACTGTGCTCTAACAGTTTCTCATAGAGTTTTGCTTCAGGCAGGACCTCCAGCCGAATCGGCACTTTCAGGTAAAGTTTTGCGAGGAACCACAACGCAACAAAATTGCTGCTGTGAGGATTCATATAGACCCCGCAGAATCTTTCAAAATCCGATACACCGCTCGTCTCAAATTCTTCAATGATCACTTCCAATAGGCTGGAGAGATGCTGCAGTGGTACAGCATGGAAAATGAGTCTTGCTGCAGCTTTTCCGCTACTGTACTCTCCTCCAAGAAAGACCCTCGCCGCTTTTTGGGTATCTCCAAATACATTGGTACGCAACCCGACAAGACCGATGTCCGCATGATGGTGTCTGCCGCATCCTTTGAGGCAGCCGCTGAAACCGACCTGTATGTTATGCTGTTCTATCTTCTTCAGAGGCAGATAGGTTGTCTCCGCTTTGACATCCCACAGTGAGAGCCCACAATAGGCACTCCCTGCACAGGCAACGATATGGGAGGAACCCGTATCTGTTTCAAAGGGCACACTTTTCTCTTTCAGTCCAAGAAGATAGATGTTCTGGTCCACACCCAGGCGTATCTGCAAAGATTCCTTTCTTGCATAGTTCAATAATATTTCCAGCTCTTTCAGGCCGATCTTGCCAAAATGTGTTTGGTAACAATAACCAAACGTGCCGTCCTTGAGTTCAACAAACGAAGTAAAAGTGCATTTTTCATGCTGCAGGGCACCTGCCTTTTCCATAGCATACGGGTAGAACTCCGCTATTTTCTCTACAAAAGCTGTCATACCGATCTCCGAGAGCAGGTGGAACAGTCTGGTCTTAGCCCGGCTTCCGCGAAGTCCGTAAGCATTGTAAACTTTAGAGAGCGCTTCAAACATGGGCGGTACATTGTGTGGCAATACGAAAATGTCTGCCTTCCGCGCCACTTCGGAATTCTTACCCCCCAGATAAAGGTTAAATCCCCACTCTCCCTTCTTTTTGGCAAGTGCGAAGTAGAGGTCGTTCCCGAAGAAATGGAGATGACTTTTTTGTGTTCCGCTAATAGCGACATTGAACTTTCTGGGCAGCATCCCCATCCATGCTTCTTTGTTTAAAAAAAGCGTCTGCATCTGCATAATAAGAGAATAGACCTCTACTCTGTTCTCTTTTGTCACACCATCATACGGATCAGTCACGATATTCCGGAAATTATCCGTAAGAGTCTGAAGAGTAGTGATATCGGCATTTTGAAGCTTTTGCCAGACTTCCAGTACATTGTAGGCATTCAGGCCATGCAGCTCAATCTGCGCACGCGCTGTTACAAGCAATTCAAGATGGTATTCCCTGGCGATCCCAAAAAGAAAAGAAAGCATATCTGCCTCTGCACGTCCGCCTGCTATACGGATACGCAGCATAAATTTTTCGGGCATCAGCTTGATATTGTAGATACCCCAGTTCTTCAGGTAAAAACGGTCCTCTTCAGAAAGATCTTCAAGGTCAAGGTAGAAGATCTTCTCTCTGAAATCATAAGGGTGGTATTCTGATTTGAGGCGTTCGATCTTATTGGGCTTCATTGCTTCCCGGCCGCTTCTTTCTTAGATCAATGGATCTGTCATACTCGATATTATACTTGTCAAGTATTTTTTTCTGTTTGGTTTCTGCCTCTTTTCTATCAATGACCACACGCACACCGTCCTTGTCTTCAAGGACGACATATTGCCCTTCAGCATTGTTGAACTTCTCGAAAAAGGTCTTGAAGCTGTCGAAAGTTTCACCGTTTATCTTCTCTATGGGCCACATGGCAAAACCATTATTGCCCCGGCTGATATCCGATGCCAGCACTTTGAGCAGTACGACCACCTCTTTTTTCTCTTTTGTGGGCCATTGTGTAGCAAAATAGCTCAGTGCCAACCTGTTCCGGTTGGTAGAGAGTAGCAAGTTCCTTGTCAAAGGAGAAAAGACATATCCGCCATAGATGTAATAGGTCGGCATCCTGTCGTAACGGGTCGTTTTCACCAGAAGAATATCGTCTGCCGTATTGGTCAGATTGGCATCCACCTTCATTTTTTCTCCATTGCGCAGCACTTCCAGCTCGACACTCTGATGCATCTGGTAGCGGTCCACATAATAGTTGAAATCCGTGAATTCATGCGGCCGAAAAGCAATCGTTCCGTCATTTTCTATCTTGTGCCCGTCTATTGCCGTGAGGATATCCCCTTTTTTCAGAATCCCTTTGAGTGACGAGTTGTAAACAATCTCCGCCACAAGCTTCCCCGTCTCGTTCTCGTCCATATGGTAATAGTGCCTGATCGCCGGATTTTCCATTTTCTGTGTTGTCAGACCAAGGTCAGCAAATCCGTCACATTTCCCATCCTCGATATCTTTGAGGAAATGTTTCACCATCATCACCGGTACAAGGTACCCGATATTCTGGGATCTTTTGATCACCTGCATGACCACGCCGACGATCTTTCCGTTTGAGAGAGCGGGGCCTCCGCTGTTGCCGGGATTGACTGCGGCATCCACCTGGATGGCAAGGAATTTCTCGCCGCTGTGTGAATAGCGGTGATGCTCTATGCGCGATACAACACCAATCGTAGCCGACAGCGTGCTTCCGCCCATCGGATAGCCGTAGACGACCACTTTCTGCTCGATCTGTGGCAAACCGTCAAACTGAAGCGGAGTCACGCCGTTGAAGAATGTCTCATCTTCCACTTCCAGCAGTGCAAGGTCAGCCTGGTGAGAAACAAATTTCACCTTGGCAATGTAACGTTTTCTCTCCCCGTAGCGCTCGACTTCGATAAAAGTATGGTTAGCCACCACGTGGGCATTTGTCAATATACGCTTTCCTTCGATGATAGCCCCGGAACCTGTTGCACTCGCCATGGAGGAGTTCCACGGTTCCTGGTAGTTGGGCGCTTTGAAAGTCGTGTATATTTTAACAATCGCCTGCTTGGCGATCTCCTCTTCTGTCGTTCCGGCCGTTAAAAAAAGTGTACCCAATAATAGTGTGATCAATAGTTTCAATGTTTATCCTTCTCTGTCGGATCACCGATCTTTTCAATATATGCTTCGGCATCAATCGCTTCAATACCTCTGTGCATCGCCTCTTTTGCCATGAGGCCTGCCGCCCCGGCACTGATCAGAACTTTGTGTTCATCATAAAGCTTTGCGGAACATACCCCGCAGCTTGGACTTCTGTCTTTCCCGATAAAAAGATCGATATCACTATATTTTTCGAAAAAATCTTTGGCATAGGCTTCGACCGGCGCAGAGAGATCTTCACCTGTTTCATTGGAGATCGCCCTGACCCCCTCTTGCATCTCTATCAGATCCATCGTAGGGCGCGGTGTTCCGAAAGCATCGTCCTCCGGACAGAAAGGAATCAGTTCACATCCTTCCAGTTTTTCCAAGAGCAGATCATCTCTGTTGTCCGTACCGTCATAACGGCAGGCCTCCCCCAGAAGGCAGGCGGAAATAGCAATTTTCTTCATAAGAATTCCCCTTTTACATCAAAACACGAACAGGAGCAGATAGAGCCATATCCCAGTCAGTGCCGTTAGGCCGATACCGATAAAGGAACGGATACCCGCTTTTTTATGTGATGTTGAATCCGGCCCGGGAAGCAGACCACCTCTTGCATAACTTTTTCTGGCATGTACAAGCGTACCTGCCCACACGCCCAGCGTAATAACAGAAATAACAATATGCAAAACAAGAACGAACAAAAGATAATTATGGGAAACATGTGTCCCCTTCACAAACGCTTCATACCCTCCACCCAAACGTACACCATACTCAAAATAGCCCACTACAATGACAGAAATGATAAAGATTGTGATCTGAACTGTACTGTGCAAGGTATATTTCTGATGACGCGCAAAAGAGATCGCTATGCCTACCAGCAGTGGCAGGAAAGCGACTATCAACGTAACAAAATCCATAAAAAAAGGTGCTCTGGTTCCCAGAAAACCGGGCTGAAACATATATTCCATATTTTTCCTTTAACAGATCACGATAGATTTGATCTCTGTGAACTCTTCAAGCGCCCATTTCGGGCCTTCCCGTCCCACACCTGAAAGTTTGGCACCCCCGTAAGGCTGCACGTCGAAACGCAGTGTCGGGATATCATTGATCACCACACCGCCGCACTCGGCATCGTCTATAAAGTTCTGTGTCATTTTCAGATCATTGGTGAAGATGGAAAATTGCAACCCGTAGGGAGAATCGTTCATCTTCTTCACGGCTGTATCATAATTTGAAACTGAGACCAGTGAAACGATAGGCGCGAAGACCTCTTCACAGATGATCTTCATCTCATCGGTCACATCCGCCATGACGGTTGGGGGGAAGAGTCCTTCCACGGTCTCCTCTCCACCTACGATCACTCTGGCACCTTCAGCCTTGGCTGACGCTATCCAGTTCTTTGCTCTCTCTTTGGACTCACTGTCGATAAGCGGCCCCATGAAGGTATCGTCCTCATAGGGTGACCCTACTTTGAGTTTGGCCGTCTCCATGGCAATGAGTGTTGCGAACTCTCCATAGACTTCCGCATTGACATAAATCCTCTGCAGCGAGATACAGACCTGTCCGGAGTTGTAGAAAGCACCGAAAGCACAGCGTGCAGCCGCAAGTTCAAGGTCGGCACTTTCATCGATGTAGGTGGCGGCATTCCCGCCCAGTTCAAGGCTCACCTTTTTAATGCCCGCCTGAGACATAATGATATTGCCTACCGGAACAGAACCGGTGAAACTGATGACCCTCGGAATGTCACTTTTGACCAGAGTGGAACCTACCTCTGCATCACCATAGACTACCGAAAGTGCATCTTTAACGGCATACTCGGAAGAGATAAAAAGCTTGGCCAGCATATAGGCTGTCATGGGTGCCTCTGGTGTGGGCTTGAGTACTACGGCATTCCCTGCACCCAGTGCAGGTGCGATCTTATGCGCTACAAGGTTCAACGGGAAATTGAAAGGCGTGATACAGGCAATTACTCCTGCAGGTTCACGTCTGTAGTACGCCATAGTCTTCCTGCCGCTGGGCATGATGTCCGTCGGAATGGTCTCTCCCGCAAGGTTGGCAAGTTCAAGAACGGTCAGTTTGATCGTCTCGATACATCTATCCACTTCAATACGCGAGAATGCGATGGGTTTTGCCACCTCTTTTGTCAGCATAAGAGCAAAAACTTCTTTCTCTTCTTCAAGTCTTTTTGCCACATCTTCCAGCCAGAGTATACGCTGGGAAAGAGGTGTTTTTGCCGCCTCTTTGGCCGCCTCTTTGGCGATCTTCAGTGCATGTACCGTATCGTCGGAATCACAAGCCTGCGCTATGCTGACAACAATACCGTCATAAGGGCTGCAGCGTTCTGTCTTCTCTTCTTTGGTTGCTTCAGTGGAACCAAAAAGAATCTTCGCTTCTACATCTTCTTCATCAAACATATTCGTACCTCTTGTAGGGAATTGTAATGATTATAGCAAAAAAAAATGTAGGGTCGATTTATCGGTTATGATTTAAGTAGAAACATATGGGGAAAGTTTCGGTCAGTAAACTGACCCTTTTGCAAGATTATTTCTTTTTTGTCGTATGACTGCAGGAGGTACTGTCGCAATAGCTTTTTTTAAGAACGAATTTATACACGAGATCTTTGATCATCAAAATAAGACAATAGACCCAAAGCACATCGATAATAATATTGTCTTTATAGTCCAGGCCGTAACGCAGCAGCGGCCATCCAAAGAGGATAAGATACTTCATGTAGTAGAAGAAAAGTATCCCTACACCGTATACTTCTTTAAGAACTTGAATCATTGTCTTCCTAAAATGCAACTAGTTGCATGAGCCAACTGCTGAAGTTATCGTAGTGTATACCTTCAGGTGTGACACAGCGTCAGCGTAGTCTTTTGGACTTTATTCAAAAGACGTCCTATGATGAGAAATTGGGAGTTCCGTCAGGCATATGCTCCATATTCTCACGCTTCGCTTCCTGTTCGGCTTCATAGGCATTCATCTGCATACGTACTTCATTGATCTGCTCGGGGGTCACGCCGTCATCACTTGACCAGATCACTTCGATCTCATCGCCATATTCTTTGCCCATCTCTTCGACCTTCTCTGCATACTCATAGACATCCAGACAGAATACCGGTTCGGCATCCTCTTTCATCGTATCTGTCAGTTCGATATACCAACGGCCCAGAGGAGAGGTTTTGATCACCGATTCAATTACGCCTGCCATAATTAAAATCCTAACTTTTTATGTCTGAGGTCACCGTGGTATACCACATCCTTAACATCGATGTCTTCCTCGTTAAGTACGTCGGGTACCGGGTTCTCTTCTTCAAGTCTTTTGACTTCCGCATCGAGTTCATCTTCCTGATACGTCATCATCATATCTGCCGCGATCACATTGGGAAGCCGCTGTATCTTGACGAGTTTTTCGATCTCCTCTTCCACACCTTTTCCTTCGACAGTTACAATGATCTTTCCTTTTTCCTTGTCATGCAGATGATAATCTACATAATCGGCTTCTTTAAAGAACGCCACCAGCTCATCGATATTTTTCGGCAAAGCCTGCACTACAATACTTGATACATTCATCGTTTCTCCTTTATTTTTTTAAATCCCACACCATTACAGTGCTGTCATCACTGGATGAATAGAGTCTGTTCTCATCTTTGAAAATAATAACATTTAGTGTACTCTTTTGCCCCTTAAGCAAGGCTATTTTAGCCTTGTCAGAAGTACGATAGATGGAAATATTGTTCTGTTCGTCCATTGTAAACGCTACTTTCTCTGCAGAGGGGCTCAGTGCTGTCGCATAAATGAGAAAATCACCCTGAATGTACGTTCCTGTACCGGTCGTTACATCGTAGAAAGCCCCTCTTCTGTCCTGTCCTGCTGCCGAGACGGTCTTCTGCTTATAGTCGACCTTGTAGACATTGTCCACATTTTGTCCCTGCAACTGTCTGATCACTTTCCCGCTTTTCACATCCACAACATTCAGTACACCGCTCTCACAGGCGAAAACCGCCTGGCTTTTGTCTTCATTGAGTGCAAAATCGGAAAATTTTGATTCACTCAACTGAACCCGGTAGCGCTCTTTTCCGCTGTTGATATCAAGCAGTGCCACCTCGTTACTGAGATAACCAAGCAAAATATGCGAATCATCCACAAATCGTGCTTTGATGATTGCCTCCTTATCATCAGCGGACAAGAGTTGTTTCAATGTTTTATCATAGAGGTAAAGATTGGAGTAGCCGCCTTTTCCGCTGTCACTCAGCAGAAGATATTTCTCTCCTGTCACATCCGTACTCATGACCCTGGTCGGCATAATGTCACCCATAAAATCTTTCACATCCGGAATAGAGACCTCTTTGATCTTTTTACTATTGGCCGTATCATACACTTCAATATGCCCCATATCGGTTGCAATGACCAAATGGCCGTTTGAGAGGACCATATCTTTTGCTGTCCCGTTGACCTCTATTGTCTCAACGGGTGAGAATACCGGTGTTGCCCAGGCAGCCATGCTCAAGAGGCAAAGCAGCAGGAGTCTTCTCATACCATCTCCTCGATGTGCTCCAGTACCAATGTAACAATCTCTTCCTCACTCAAGGCCGATTTTACACCATAGAGATCTTCTTCAGAAATAACAAAATTTTCAAAAGCACTGTGATCGCCAAGTGTGTCTGCCAATGCTGACATCTTCTCTTCTCCCAGAATTTTCTGAACAGGTTCTGCAATATAAATTACAAAGTTGTACTCTTCAAAATCAAACTCATACTCTTCGGAATCATAATCTTCGTAGTTCTCGTCCACATTGAGCAGGTGGCGTAACTCTACTTCTTTGTCTTCAAGTTTATCAAAAAGTTTCGGATATTTCACTTCCAAATTCATCATTCATTTCTCCAGTCAATCAATAGTTAGATCATTCATGACATAGTAGCAGGATTTACCTCAAATCTATTGAGCCAAATCAATTTCAACTATACCTCTGTCTGATCTACTTCCTGTTTCAACTCAAACACCTCATAAGAGATTGCCTGTGTCGGGCACCTCGACATGCAAAAACCGCATGCCGTACACTTTTCATCATCGATGACTGGATTGAACATTCCGTTGAACAAAATGGCATCATCGATACAAGGTTCTTTACAGGCATGGCAGATAACGCCCTGATGTGCCACACAAGCTTCAAGCGATATTTTGAACACAGCGTTGAGCCAGTCGGCTGTACCTTCATTCTCCAGCGAAAGCACACCTGTTTCACAGACTTCGGCACAGGCATCGCAAAAAGTGCAGCCGTTCTCTTTGAATGTGAGTGTCGGCGTACCATCATCCGCTATAAAAATGATCTTCTCATCACAGGAAGCGACACAACTTTTGCTTTCGCAAGAGGGGCACTCACTCTGAAAAAGAGATTCGTCTTTACCGTAAGGCGGTCTCACCAAAAGAGGAGACTCCTCTTTGGTTTGACGCAGTGGTTTGGTGAAGGATCTAAAAAAATCTCTTCGATTCGCCACTATTTGACACCATCATCCATCATATTGACAAGATTTGACTTGGTTTTAAACTCATCTGTCAATCCATCCGGTTTAAATGTATTGGCTACAGCTGTTTTCACGTTTGCCTGCGGTGCATGACACTGAGAACAGTTGAATCTACCCTGATAGAGGTGATTGAGTTTTTTAACTTTGGCAAGCTTGATATCGCCTACGTTACCCATGTCACCCTTTTGGATACCGACTTTTTTACCTTCTTTGACCAATTCACCGTTTTTATAGACTGTTGTCGGTCTGTAGTTGGTAAAGTGAGATGGCGGAATAGGTGTAGCACCTACGCCTTTTGCCACATCAGGCATATGACATCCAAGACATTGGTTGTTGTCTTTGGTGATCGGCAGCAATCCTTCCACTGAGTGAGGGATCATTGGTGGTGCATTGACATACGCTCTTTCAAACTTTGGAGCAGTTCCAGGAGCAGGTCTGTCATCTTTTCCTTTTACCGGTGCAACCTTTTCATCGAAAAGTGATGTTTTTCTCAGACCCAATACTGTCTCATCAACTACTTTTTTGTTTCCGAGATCTTCTTTGTCAATTCTCTTGGGATCACATACATCTTTGTTGATATCGATCACCTTAGCCTCTGCCACAGCTGCAGCTGCTGCATGTTCCGTCGCTTTGTCTGTTGGCACACCTGCACCACCCTTGATGGAAGCAGCGATCGCTTTCATGTCAGCATCCGAGAGTGAAGCGACCTGGCCTTTCATAAGACCTTTCATCGCTCCGCCGTAGGTACCGTTCTTATAGCCCTTGAGCGCGACAAGAATATCTGCTTCACTCATATCTTTTACGATCTTGGACTTACCCATTGCTTTTTTCTCAAAATGCTGTCCGTGACATCCTGCACATGCTGCCGTACTTGCACCATACAGTGCTGAAGCAGCAAGCAGTGAACCCAATGCCATTACCTTGATTACTTTTGTCATTTCTTCTCCTTTAATCATTTACTTTATTTGTAAAACTTCTAATTCCAAATCCCAAAGCATCATCATCACAGACGTCGATACATCGACCACAATTGGTGCACTCACCGTCTGTAACTGAAATACTCTCTTTGTTTATCATATGCAAGACCTGGTTTTCAGGACATACCACCTTGCACTTCATACAGGCTGTACAGGCTCCATGGTCATGCTTGACCCTGACAAGGCTTGCTTTGCCTATAAGTGAATAGGTTGCCCCCAGGGGACACAGATGTCCGCACCAGCCGTTTTTGACCCCGAAGAGATCAAAAAGGAATATTGCTATGACCACCGAGATCCCTGCACCAAATCCAAAGATAATACCTCTTTGCATGATGGTAATGGGGCTCAGCGCTTCAAATGCGGCAATACCGACAATAGCTGAGACGATCAAGCCAAGTACCATGATCCAGTAACGTGCACGTCTTTTAAGAAAACGATAATTCACTTCTTCTTTGTCTAAATTAAGTTTGCGTCTGAGCCAGTTGGCCAGGTCCGTCACCATATTGATGGGACATACCCAGCTGCAAAAAGCCCTGCCGCCTACGATCATATAGAAAAGTGTGATGATCAACGCTCCCAAAAGTACATCTGCTCCCAACACAAAACCTGTAGCTAAAACCTGCAGTGTCGTGTAGGGATCAGCCAACGGGATCACACCGAAAAGCAGTGAGGATCCAAATGTACCTTTCAAAATAGTCCAACCATAAGCATTGGCACCAAAGTACAGTACCAAAAGCCCGATCTGTGTTACCCTTCTAAGAAGTAGATATTTTAAATTTTTCATTAATACTCTATCTCCTTATTCAAATAATCCACCGGCGCTTTTTCGCTTCGTTTTGTATGCGTTTCTATCTCTTCTGCTTTTCTGTTTCCTACTCTTTCCTGGTCTTTTTTGTCCCAACCTTTTACATAATGAGCTCCTGCTTTTCCTGTTGCGTGTTCACGCGGCAGTACAAAGATAGCCGGTTTTTCAGTCACACAGGCTTTTTCACACAAGCCGCATCCTGTACAGACATCCGAATGGACGACAGGCAGCAAAAATGCATGTTTTCCCGTTCGTTCATTCTTCATATACTCCAGCGATATCGCTTCATCCAGCAAAGGACATGCCCGGTAACAGGCATCGCACTGCAAGCCCCAAAAGGCAATACAGCTCTCTTTATGTACAATGGCCAATCCCATTTGGGCTTTATTGATATCCAGTTCTCCTTTTTTGTCAAGAAGGCTTGGCATATCCAAAGCACCTGAGGGACAGACCGGAACACAGGGAATATCATCACACATATAACAGGGAACATCCCTTGGTGTAAAGAACGGCGTACCTACCAGCCGGTGGTCGCCCCCTTTTGCCATTTGCAGGGTTCCAGGTCTTTGCTTTCCTGTCTCTTTGTCTATATTACTGTCACGATTATAGCACGCTTCCGCACACATTCCACACTTAATGCACGCATCAAGAAACGCTTCTTCTTTCAATGCCCCCGGCGGTCTGAGTACCAGCGGTGATGCTTTTGCTTCATCACAATAGCCACTCCACAACAATCCACCAAGAGCCGTTAAGCCAACGCTTTGAAGGGTCGTTGCCATGAACTTTCGTCTGTTGTTGTCGGAGTTTGCCATTTACTTATGCCTTTGTGATCTTAACTGCACATTTTTTGTAGTCTGTCTGCTTGGACATTGGACATGTCGCATCAAGACATACTTTGTTGATGAAGACTTTCTCATCGAACCAAGGAACGAATACCAAGCCCTGAGGTGGTCTGTTACGGCCTCTCGTCTCAATTCTTGCTTTTACTTTACCACGTCTACTTTCAACCCATGCAAGTTCGCCTCTCTTGAGACCTTTTGCTTTGGCATCACCAGGATGCATATAGCAGAGTGCTTCAGGAACCGCACGGAAGAGTTCAGGGACTCTCATGGTCATCGTACCTGAGTGCCAGTGCTCGAGAACACGACCTGTACATAACCATGTATCGTAAGTTTCATCCGGCATTTCCGGTGGATCCATATATGGTCTTGCAAATATCTTCGCTTTGTTAGGAAGTGCATATTTGCCAAGTTTTTTGTTTGGCCCTTTCAAGTCACCCTGAAGGATCTTTTTCGCCAATGGACCATAGAATGCGTGTGTTGACTTGCTGCCTGATTTTTTAACCGCTTTTGCCGCATACGGATCGTACTTGACGTTAAATCTCCACTGTGTCTCTTTACCGTCGACAACCGGCCACTTAAGTCCTCTTACTTTATGGTAAACAACAAATGGAGCAAGGTCATGTCCGTGTCCTCTACCAAAGCTTGCATACTCTTCCCAGAGATATTCCTGGATCATGAATCCGTAACCTTTGAATACCTTGCCATCAGAACCTATTACATTTCGGCTGTCACCAAGTGCTTCAGAGTTGTCATATCCTTTCTGAGGGAACTTGGAAGTATCGATTTTGTACGATTTTGCTTTTTTGTTCGCATAAAGGATCTCATACATCGTTGTATCTTCACTGTATCCCATTTTCTTAGCATCAGCGATGACGTTTGGAAGTTTTTTCTTATTTCTAAGTGTATAACCGCCCCAAAGGTCTTTCACGGTGAATCTCTTGGAGAATTCAACCCACTGCCATGTATCTGACATCGCGTCACCTACAGGAAGTACCTGCTGTCTCCAGTGCTGTGATCTTCTTTCCGCATTTCCGTAAGCTCCCCATTTTTCATAGATCATTGCTGACGGGAGTACAAGGTCGGAAACCATTGCTGAGATACCTGGGTATCCATCGGAAGTTACGATGAAGTTATCCATCTCTCTTGCCGCTTTGATCCAGTGTTTTGCAGAAGCTGAATCCTGGTATGCGTTACATACATTGACCCATGCAAATTTTACAACACCATCTTCGATATCTCTGTGGATCTTCATGATGTGCTGGTTACCTACAGGGTTCAATGTACCCGCAGGGATTCCCCATGTTTTTTCAGCATGTGCTCTGTGTTTAGGGTTTTTCACCATCATATCGGCAGGAAGTCTGTGACAGAATGTACCAACCTCTCTTGCCGTACCACATGCTGAAGGCTGACCTGTCAACGAGAATGCACCGTTACCCGGCAATGCCTGCTTGTTCAGCAGGAAGTGAACATTGTAGGAAAGTGTATTGACCCAGGTACCTCTGGTGTGCTGGTTCATACCCATTGTCCAGAATGAAACGACTTTTCTGTCTTTTTCAATATAGAGTGCTGCAAGATCTTTAAGTTTTTTCTTGAATGATTCAAGAGATTCGTTCGGATCACCTTTTGCGATCTTCGCTACATAGTCGAGCGTGAACGGTTCAAGTGACTTCTTGTACTCTTCAAATGAGATCTTCCAGTGCTTGAGTGTACCGGCTGTGTTCTTCATTGTATCACCTTCTTTGATACCATATGGTGCCAATGCCGGTGCCTCTTTGGCTGAGATCTTTTTCTCCATCTCTTTGTTGATGGTCTGCATCTCAAGAGCAGTGTATTTTCCTGCACTACCATCTTTCCTGACTGGTGTAATGGATTTTTCGCCTGCTCTTCTCATACCGTAACCGATGTTGAGTGGTCCGGCTGTAAAGACGATATTCTGCTTGACAAAATCCCAGTCGATTGCTTCAGGATGGTTATAAACGATCTCATGCGCAATATAGTTCCACAACGCAAGGTCTGTGTTTGGTGAGAAGATAATGTTAAAGTCACCAAGGTCACAGGTTCTGTGTGTATAAGTCTGGATGTTAACGACTTTTACTTTGTCAGGATTGGAAAGTTTTCTGTCCGTAACTCTTGACCAGAGGATCGGGTGCATCTCTGCCATGTTGGATCCCCAGGTAACGATGGTATCTGTAATTTCGATATCGTCATAACAACCTGACGGCTCATCGATACCGAATGTCTGATAGAAACCGACAACCGCAGATGCCATACAGTGACGTGCATTCGGGTCGATCGCATTCGATCTGAAACCGGCTTTCATCATTTTCTGTGCCGCATACCCCTCCATAATAGTATACTGACCGGATGCAAATACCGCTAAACCTTCAGGCCCTTTTTCCTTCAATGCTTTTTTCGCATACTTTTCCATCTCATCGAATGCTCTTTTCCAAGAGACAGGTCTGAATTTACCATGTTTGTCAAATTCACCCTTGTCGTTCATTCTGAGAAGCGGTGTTTTCAGTCTGTCCGCACCATACATGATCTTTGCATTAAAGTAACCCTTAATACAGTTAAGACCTCTGTTCACCGGTGCCGCAGGGTCACCCTTAACCGCTACGATCCTACCACCTTTGGTCGCAAGCATGATACCACAACCCGTACCACAGAAACGACATGCTGCTTTATCCCATCTCCAATCTTTCTGTGCGTCATTCGCTGCCGCGTTCAGACTGGATGGAACAGCAATTCCCACAGCGCTGGCCGCAGATGCTGCCGCTGCACTTTTTAGAAATTCTCTTCTATTTAAAGCCATATTACTTCCTCCGTAAATTGATTTTTGGTTATACGTCAAAAACCCTCTCAATATTCCTGCTATTCAGAATTATTAAGAGAGCCTCCACGTACAACTACGTATATAGTTTATCACAGCAGTGTCAAAAAAAAAGATGATTTATATCAAGAGAAGTAAATAATGTCATAAATGTGACAAATAGGTAACGCTTTAATTTAGAGTAAAATTATCTTAGATAAATTATAAAAATGATATTCGAATTAAGATTAAAATATATTGATGAAATAAAGAGTAAAGGACTCCTATTTGCTCAGGCAAGTGCCTGAAAGCATGCTTACGGTCTACATACCACCCAATGCCTGTTTGACATTATCGTCTGCCATAGAGATATTCCATGCCGGCTCCCAAACAACTTCCACTTCTACTTCACCCACATCTTCGATGCGTTCTACCGCCTCTTTGACCCAGGTGGTGATCATCTGATGCAAAGGGCATCCCTGTGTAGAGAGTGTCATGACGACATGAACATTGCAATTCTCATCGATGATCGCATCGTAGATCAGACCCATTTCAACCAGGTTGAACCCTACTTCCGGATCAATAACCGTAGAGATGGCATCGAAGACCGCTTCTTTTGTAATACTGCACATATCTTTTTCCTTTTTTATTGTATTGTTTACAGAGCAAAGCTCTGCTTCACACGTTGTCTTAGGCAGATTGCCCACACGACTAGTCGTGTCTGTTTTGGGTTATCACAGAGATTACCCCTATTATTTCCCGTACGCCAGCATCTTCCGCATCGTAACGAAGAGAAAGATCGCCCCTGCAAAGAGGAAACTGGCACCACCTTTAAAGAGAATATCATTCTCAAAGAGCAGTCCAAGGCCTCCAAGCACAACGCCGGACGCCGTGAACCAGAACATCATCGATGCTCCCTCTTTGGAGTACATTTCATGGAGCATCGGTACTTTCTCTTTACCTACCAAAGGTGCAAAACGTTCGAACCAGACCAGAAATGGAACGATCTTGTAAAGATGGCCTGTGATCATAGAGGAGATGAACCCCAGCAGCAGAAACCAGACCGATGCATGCAAGATGCTTTCCCTGCCGCTCATAAAATAGACCAGGCCCAGTACAATAGAAAGTATGAGTGCACCAAAAGCAAATATCATGGACTTTGCCCAGATATCCATCTCTTTACGTACCGTCAGTTTCGCAATGATATAGATCTGCCAGATATAGAAAAATATTCCTATTGTATTGACGGCATAGCCTATGTACATCAGCCACTCCTGGGCAAAAAGTGCCCCGGCAAAAACAATGGCTACACCGGTAATGACCAGTTTGAACGCTCTGTTGATCGCTGTCTCTTCAAAACCGTGCGCCAGTGAGAACATCGGTATGAGGATCAAAGAGAGACCAATGATGGTCAACACAACATACCCGCCCAGTACGGCATAGACATGGGCTTTGAGCATCAGTGTCACATCAATGCCAAGATCTCCGCTCAGTCCCAGTGCGATGGCAAAACCTGTCAAAATTCCCAGCAGCAGATAGCCGTTGCTCCATGCGACCGTTTCAACCGTCAAAGTCCGTATGGTTGTCTTTTTGAGCGTGGCAATGTTCTCTACAGCGAAGATGATCATGGCAACGAGTACCAGGAGCCCTCCATAGGGGAGCATCGCCGGCATAAGCCAGAAACCGAACACCATCAGGGAAGCACCGACCAAAAGCAGAGGAAAAATGACATAATAGACATCTACCACTGCATGCCCTGCTTCAAGGACCACCGGTATAAGCTGTGCCATGGCACCGAAGATGATCATCATCACAAAGCCAAGCAGAAAAAGATGTATCCACCCGGCCACATTCATCTGCGCATAACTGAATATCGGCTCAAAAAAGAGCAGTGCCAGCATGGAGAGCAGATAAAAGACCACGCCATAACTGAAAAAGGGCGAGATCAGTTTCAGCGGCGGCGCAAAATCACTGGAGATAGCTTTCATCTAACCTATCCGTGACAAGCGGCATCATTGAGGTTTGCATTTTCACTCTCTCCCGATTTATAGGAGAAGATCAGTTTGACACGGCCGTCATCCATTTTTTCTGTTTCAATATCGTAATTCTCACCGATCTTGTCAAGCAGTCCCATTGGTTTCTTGTGGTTGATCATAACCACTTTCTTATTGGGTCCGTCTATCATTTTGAGTCCCGCCATTGCATTGACCATCGGTTCAGGCGGTCCGCATTTGGATGTATCGAATTCAAAATACTGTGTTTCGCCCATCGTATAGGTAAAGAAAGGCACGGTTGCTCCAGGTACTTCTATAGCTTGTTTGTTTAATTCAGACATAATTACTCCTATTTAGTTTTTATCATTTTAATGACTTATATTTAAAATAAGCTTGATTTATATCAAGATTATGTCAAATAATGTCAAAATCATTTGAAATTCTTCCTGAAATATTCTTCCACCAGTTCGTCAAAATATTTCATTCGTTCTTTGCCCTTGGGCATTGTCGAGCGCAAGGCTTTCATTTTTTTAAGAAAATCCCCAACCGAGTTGGGAATGATCTTCTCGAAATGGCGGCGGATATGTTTGGCGAAAGCCGGAGAAGCTCCTCCTGTCGAAAAAGCGATGGTCAGATCATCCTTTTTGACATAGGAGGGAAAGATGAAATCACAATAGTCCGTATTGTCCACGGAATTCACCAGTATCCTGCTGCCCCTTGACTCTTCATGGATCGCTTTATGCAGATCCACTGTATCGGTTGCCACAATGACAATGTCGAAACCCTGAATATCCCCCTTTCTGTATGCCCGCTGATAAAGTGTCAGACAGTGGTTTTTGATCAGGCTGTCCGCCTCTACACTGACCTCGGAGGCGATCACTGTGATCTCTTTGGTGAAATCCACCAGTTTTTCAAGTTTTTCAGTAGCAATGGCACCACCGCCGACCACCAGCACTTTGAGGTTCTGCATATCCATGAACATGGGGAAATACGACATTGTGTTCCTTTATGTCAATTGTGTATCATAATTTAACAG
Source organism: Sulfurovum lithotrophicum (assembly GCF_000987835.1). NCBI lineage: Bacteria > Pseudomonadati > Campylobacterota > Epsilonproteobacteria > Campylobacterales > Sulfurovaceae > Sulfurovum > Sulfurovum lithotrophicum. The sequence continues at coordinate 1,943,474 of NZ_CP011308.1, forward strand.
AAGTTAATTACATTTACTTTGATATGTATCAATATATTTCTGCACTTATTAGCATATCTGCAATAATACTATATCTGACATTCCCGTATTTTTTCCATTTTTACAAATATATGCCATAGTGCCTATCGTATGAAAACAAGAGAAGGCAGAAACTCTTTCCTCTCTCCACCATACGGAGAGGAGGTCACAGGCTTACCTTAACGACAAGGATCTACCCGCACATTGTTGTTTGGATAGAGATAGATCTCAACCCTTCTGTTGAGTGCCATATTGCGTTCCGAATTGTTCGGTACCAGCGGCTTATTGTAAGAACATCCTGTCACATAACTTGGATTATTGATCCCCTCTCGATAGAGTCTGTCCGACACAGTCTTGGCTCTGCTTCGGGAAAGTCTGTAGTTGTAGTCGTATCCTCCCCTGTCATCCGTAAAACCTGCCACCTGTACGATCGTCTGTGGGTACTCACGAAGAATCCTGCCCACCTTCCCTACTTTATAGGATGCACTTGAGGTCAGCCTCGATGACCCTGTGGGGAACATCATACGGTCACGGAACATGATTTTCACATATCTGCCGTTATTGGAAACAATAAGGTCCTGATTGGGGTCAAGATAGGCGAGCGGATCATTATTGACCCCTGTACCGAGTGACCTTGCAATGTCATTGGCCTGCTGATCGAGGCTGTAACCGATCAATCCACCGGCTGCGGTACCAATTGCCGCACCGATCATGGTAGATTTTGTATCGTGACCTATCGCCTGTCCTGCCAGCGCACCAAGTGCTGCTCCGCCTATCAGTCCGTCTGTGGTATTGCTCGTTCCTGTGGAAGCGCACCCTCCAAGCATAGCTGCAACTACCGATACCAATGTGACTGTTTTGAATTTTTTGATGTACATCTTTTCTCCTTTTTGTATACATATTTTGTTATTATAGCTATAAATGTGTCAAAAAAGTGTCAAAAAACACAAAAACAATCGAATATTTCGTTAATATATATCAATCTTTGCTACACTAACACAAACTATAATAACCTTCCTGTGAACACCATTGGAATCGGAGACTTTATCGGCATATACCCTGCAGATAATCCCGAAGTGGCTATGACAAAAGTAAAGCCATCGGTTCTGTTAATTTTAATACCTGGAGAGATTTAATTCTATGCAAGACGAACTATTATACCAGATGCAAAACGCTTTTCCCATGACACAGCGGCCTTTCAAAGAGATCGCAGATGCTTTGAGTACGACCGAAGAGGAAGTACTCTCTACGGTACAGAAACTTAAAGATGAGAAGATCATCCGACAGACTTCCGCCATTTTCGATACCAAACGTCTGGGCTACAAGTCATCACTGGTCGCTTTCAAGGTAACTGAAGACAACATAGACGAAGCCGCACAGACCATCAATGCCCATCCGGGTGTCAGCCACAATTACCTCAGAAACCATGACTACAACATCTGGTTCACAATGGCTGTTGCACCCGACAGTAAACTGGGGCTTGAGAAGACCATCGAGATACTCAAAGAACAGACAGGCGCAGACGATGCCATCATTCTGCCGACACTGAAGATGTTCAAGATCTCTGTCAAAATGGACACCACAGGAAAACGCGCCAAGAAAGAGAAGGTCAAAAAAGCAGCCCATAAAGAGATAGAACTGACACCTCAGCACATCGCCGTCATCAAAGAGCTGCAAAAAGACATTACTGTTACATCGGAACCCTATAAAGAAGCGACTGAAAAACTTGGTATGGATTATGATGCATTCTTTACGATCGCCAATGAACTTAAAGAGAGCGGTGTCATGCGCCGTTTCGCCACTATCCTCAACCACAGAAAAGCCGGTTTCGGTGCCAATGCTATGTCCGTGTGGTCCGTACCGGAAGAAAAAGGCGAAGAGATAGGACGACAGATGGCAGAATTCTCAGCCGTCAGCCACTGTTACCTGCGCCCCTCCTACCCCAACTGGCCCTACAACCTCTTTGCCATGGTCCACGCCAAAACCCAGGAAGAATGCGACACGCTTATAGAAGAGATGGCCAAAGAAAGCGGTTTATCTGAATACGGAAAACTCTACTCAACCGTAGAGTTCAAAAAACAGCGTCTGGTCTATTTTGATGATGCCTTCAAAGAATGGGAGGAAAGCGTTTAGCGTTTATACACAAAATTTTGACACATTTGTCCTATACTTGTCAATATTTTTGAAAAAAATCCCCCATCAATCACACGAAGTGTGCCTGTCGCATCGAACGACCTTGCACCCCACTTACACTTTAGCGACAGGGGTATCGGCATTTAGTGCCAGAAAAGCGAAGCGATTCGAGAGATACGACGATTTTTTTGCTTCGTTTTTTTCTAAAAAAAATGAAGAGAAGAACAACACCTCAATTACCATAACAGGGAAATTGGACAAACGAAATAGATCTATAAAGATAGATTCCGGATCAAGCCCGGAATGACGTACATTTAATCCTTATACCCTATCTGCTCTTTAAAATGCGCGATACAATTTGTACAGTCCTTGATCGTATTGGTCTCGACGATGTTGTAGAGCGCCTCTTCATTCAAAATGGTGATCTTCTGGTTCTTCACCGTGATGATCCCCTCCTTCTTGAACTTGGTCAGAATACGCGAAAATGTCTCCGGCGTCAGATTGAGCATCGAGGCGATCTCGTTGTTCTTGAGACGCTGAAAAAGAGGAAGTTTCTGTGTCATAAGGTCAGCTACTTTCGCTTCGGAAGAGAGGACGGTCTCTTTGTGTACCAGAGCGGAAAGCAACGCGACTTTTCCGGTAAGAGACTTGATGATCTCCAGAGAAAAACCTGGATTGTCAAGATGTTTGTAGACGAAATCAAAAGGCAGAAGTCCCATCACACCATCTGTAAGGAATTCGCATGTAGCAGGGAAAGGCTGATTCTCAAAACAGGCATACTCGCCTATCATTGCCGGTGCAGCAAGACGATTGATCTGAATCTGCGTACCTTTGGGAGTGGTTTTGTAGAGTTTTATGTTGCCATCAAGCAGAATATGCAGGTATTTACTTTCATCTCCCTCATAAAAAACAATACTGTCTTTGGCATACTGTTTGATATGGGTCTGATCGTAAAGCTCTTTGAGATATGTCCCTGTCAGAGCCGAAAACATAGGAATCTCTTCAAGTTTATACATCTTAATACCTCTTTCATGTCTCTAAAGAGGGTACTATACTGTAAAAAAGATAAATATTCTCCTATATAACTGCGGATAAGCAGAGGAATTCGTGTTTTACTCCTGTTCGAACCAGGAAAGCTGCTCTCTAAGCTTCACCACTTCACCGACGACGATCAAACCAGGCGTCGGCAGATCCTTCGCTTTAGCATAGATCGTTTCCAGGGTTCCTACCACCGTCTTCTCATCAGGTGTGGTCCCCTTACTGATGACCGCTACAGGATAGTCTTCTGGTTTTCCGATCTCAATGAGTTTTTTGCAAATATATTTGAGACGGTGCAGCCCCATTAGAAAAATGATCGTATCATCACTCTTGTAATTCTCCCAGGGGATCTGAGACTGGTCTTTGTTCTTCGACTCATGGCCTGTTACTACCCTGAAAGAGACCGTGATACCGCGATGTGTCACAGGGATGCCGGCATATTCCGGTACCGCGATCGCCGAGGTGATCCCGGGGATGAACTCGAACTCTATACCGCGTTCTCTCAGGTAGATCGCCTCTTCACCACCGCGTCCGAAGACCAGGGGGTCACCCCCTTTGAGACGGACCACCTTCTTGTATTTCAGTGCAGACTGGTAGATCACTTCATTGATCTCTTCCTGCGGCAGCGTATGATGCGAATCCTCTTTTCCTACATAAATGAACTCACACCCCTCTTTTGTCTGCAAGAGAATATCGGGATTGGCCAGTCTGTCATAGATAATTACATCAGCCTGTTCTACCGCACGCAGTGCTTTGACCGTCAAAAGATCGATATCTCCCGGCCCTGCCCCTGTCAAATAAACTTTACCCATTAATTATTTCCTTTAATTTGTTCTTCCGTTAAATAGCATGATGGATCTTCCGCCCACATATCACCGTAGATCGCATAGGCACGGCTTCTTGAACCGCCGTTACAGATATTCAGGTATTGACATTCTACACATTTTCCGCCAAGCTCTCTCGGGTGCACACGCAACTTCTGCAGCAGTTCGGTCGGCTCGTTCGTCCAGATATCCGAAAAATCCTGTGTCAGGATATTGCCTATCTTCACAGGGAAGAATGGGTCAGGCTTTACAAAACCTTCGGAATCAATGTTAAGCAGTTTTCTTCCCGCAGAGTTTCCACCCCATTCAATGAGCCTTCTCTTCATCTCTTCGGCATATTCAGGATACTTTTTTTCAAATCTGTCATAGAAGAGGATCGCATCCATTTCCATGTTACCCGTAACGATCTCTATATCTCTGCCGCTCTCATAATATTCGAACGCTTTGTCCAGAATGTAGTTGACCGCTGTGATACGCTGCTCTTTGCTCAGGTCCATCTCCAGGTTCTCCAGCCCGCGTCCGCTGTAGACCAGGTGCGAGATGTAGACTTTGGGGATATTATGCTCTTCAGCCAGTTCGAAAATGAACTGCAGGTCATCATAGGTATCTTTGGTGATCGTAAAACGGATACCCACTTTGGTATTTCCGAAAGAGTTGAGCAGGTCGACCGCTTTCATCGACTCGACGAAGGAGCCCTTGAGCCCCCTGAAAGCATCATGCACTTCGGGACTGCCGTCAATGCTGATACCGATATAGTCAAAGGTATCAAGGATCTTCTCGGCATTGCTCTGTTTGACATACAGACCGTTCGTAGAGAGGTAGGTCACGATACCGAGTTCCTTGCAGCGCGCCGCAATGTCGAAGAGGTCTTTCCTCGTCAGAGGTTCACCCCCCGAAAAAATGAGGAACTTCACCCCGTTGGCTTTGAGTTTGGGCAGTGTTTCCATAATGTTCTCGGTCGTAAGTGTATCTACGGCATCGAGGTCCGCTTTGGAGTAACAGTGCAAACAGGAAAGGTTGCATCGGTTGGTAAAGTTCCAGATGGCAATGCTTCCGTCCAGTACCCTTGCAGGTTTGCCTGCCGTAACTGATTTTAGCAGGTTCGATAGTCTAAACATTTATTTGCTCTCTTTGCTTTTGGGTTTGAATGACAATATATACGAAGTGATCGCTTTGAGTTCTTCCGGTTTCAGAGTAAATGCAGGCATAGCATTTCTTTTATAACCAAAAAGTTTTGAAACAGAAGCAGGATCGGCAATCATCCCCTGTATCTCTTCTGCCGTTCTTTTGGATGCGATCTCGGCAAAAGGCGGTCCGAATGCTACGGCTGTCTGATGATGACATCCCCAACAATAGGTTTCAAATACCTTTTTCCCGCTCTCTGCCGATAACGGTATCCAACATGTCAAGATAATAAAAAAAGCTACTACAATCTTCTTCATATGGTCTGTCCTTAATGTAATAGAGGATGATAACAATTTTTTGATGTAAGAGACTTGATTTTGGACAAGAGAGTGGCTATTCCTACATATTTTTTGTAAAGGGAACTTCCAGTAATTGGTCATACCCATAACATCTCCAGCTTTTGTCCAGGCAGGGCACGCTTTTAAAGGCATAGCCACATAGCTATGTCAAAAAAGTGAAACGCAGCATGGGTGAAAGCTGGTGGTACCCTAAAGAAAGAGATTGATATAAATCAAGAGTAATTTTATCCTATTTAACTATAATCCAAAACTATTTTTCTCAATATATACAAGGCTATTCATGAAAACGAAAGAAATACTTTTTTTAATGCTCTTTTTGACACTCTTCTCCCAGGCTTCACTTGAGAACACCACCTGCAAAAAATGCCATCCCATCATTACCGAGGAGTACCAAAGCTCCATGCACAGCAGGGCATCCATCTTCAAGGACCCTGTACACAAGGCTGTATGGGACAAACATCCGGATAAAGCAAAAGGGCATTATAAATGTGCCAAGTGCCATACTCCTTCCGATCATGCACTGATGGCAGGCAAAACCAAACTGACCGACAATGCCGTACAGGAGAACGAACCGATCTCCTGTCAACAGTGCCACAGGATACAAAGCATAGAAAAACATGCCAAAGCGAACAAAAATGTCATGAGCAAAAAAGAAAAATACTTCTTCTCAGCCGATCCAAAAAGAAAAGGCAAAGAGATAGAATTCAAAGAGGAAAGCTCTCTCTTCGGCCTGATGACAAAAACTGTCGGTTCCCCTTACCACAAAATAGACTACGGCAATGAGAATTTCTATAACGGCAATGTCTGCATGGGGTGTCACTCGCACAAACAGAACGGCAAAGGCTTTACTGTCTGTGACCTTGAAGTGAAACAGAACGATTCCAAAGAGACCTGCATCACCTGCCATATGCCCAAGGTCAAAGGGACCTTTGTCAATCTGAAAGACAGTAAGACCCATGCATTCCATGGCGTGAACATCCACAAAATTACACCGGAACTGCTTTCAAAATACATAAAACTTTCTCTGAACAAAGAAGCAAATGGATTCAGTGTCACTGTAAAGAATGAAGCTACACATACCCTCTTCCCTCAGCCGCTCAGGCTGAATCAGTTGAGAATCAACATAGAAAGGGACGGAAAGACCATCGAGCTCAAACCGGTAAACTTTATGAGGGTCATAGGCACAAACGGTAAACCTTCCATGCCGTGGCTTGCGACGGAAGTGCTGAAAGACACGACCATCAAGGCGCATGAAACACGCAAGGTGACATTTGATACTGCCTTGCAAAAAGGTGACAGTGTCGTTGTGAAGTTCGGATACTACATTGCCAATCCAAAAGCGGCCAAAAAGCTGGGTATTCAAGACCCATATGCCACAGAATTCATCATCCTGACCAAGAAAAGATTTGAAATAGAATAGTCATACTACTTCCGTACACAGCTGTACGGAGGGTACAGTAAATAGATCAGCATTACCCAGAAAAACCCCAAAAACAATCCTTCTATCGCATCACTAAACCAGTGTACATTCATCCACTCTCAGCATCGGTCTATCAGTCAGGACATTTACGAGCATAAACAAAAATACCACAAGCCCTGTCAGAGAAAGGAAAATACTCCGGAGATATCTCTTCTATACTGTTTCATCCCGATTCTCTTCCAGGTGTTCCCGTGCGATCAGCCTGCCAAGCTCTATCAGCTCGTATGCTTTGTTGAATTCGTAAAAACCGCAGGCATTGTTCGGCACACCGATGATCATATCGGGAGCATACCCTGCCATTTTGCTCTCCATAATGGCATTTTGCATAATGTCGATCGTACGTCCCATTATGTCGAACATATCCATCTCATCAAACCTGTCGGTTTTCTCTCTTGCAAATAGCTCTTCTGTCTTTTTTGCCATTTGCAAAAAGACCTCCTGCATACCGCTTGCTTTCTCCTGCTCTTTCCTGGGAACATCTATCTGGTATTTTTTGGAGATATTTGCGGAGAGGTTCACAGCGATCGTCAGCTGTGTATCATCCGCGATCGTAGGAGCGATAGGCAAAGGATTAAGCACCCCGCCATCTACCAGATGACGCTCCCCAAGCTGTTTTGGGGTAAAAATAGACGGTATAGCAATGGAAGCTCTGATGGCATCTATGAGCCTGCCTTTCTGCAGCCAGACCTCTTTTTGTCTGATCAGGTCCGTTGCCACAGCGGTAAATGCTATGGGAAGCTCTTCAATATGCACACCTCCTACCATCTCTTCGATCACGTCAAATACTTTCTCTCCCTGAATGATGCCTGTCCCGGTAAAAGAGAAATCGACCAGCTTTGCCACATCTATCAGGTCCAGTCCCAGTACCCACTCTTTATAGGCATCCAGTTTGCCACAGGCATACAGGCCGCCGATGAGCGCTCCCATGGAGGAACCCGAGACCGACCTGATATCATAGCCATGTTTCAATAGTTCTTCTATGACACCGATATGCGCATACCCTCTTGCCCCACCGCTTCCGAGTACCAGCGAGATCGTTTTCTTATCAGCCATGTTCATCTCCTATCCGAATATTGTATCCAAATCATCCCCGCAGGACAAAATGTCAGAACAGTTTTCCTATCTTCCTGAACCCGTACCAGTATAGCAGCACTCCCAGAAGCAGAACACCTCCAAAATAGGGTAAAAGATCGATAAACTCCGTGCCACGGAAGAAGATGCTCTCACTCCCCTCGATATAATAACGCAGCGGCGAAAAAAGTGAAAGAAACTGGAGTGCCGGATGCATGGCGTAGATCGGGGTCCAGGCACCGCTGAGAAAGATCAGCGGCATCATAATGATGATGGATAGCTGTGCTACCTGCATCGTACTTTTGGAAACGGCGGCAACGAAAAGGCCGATACCCGCGCTGGAAAAAGAGTAGAAGAATGTCAGCAGCATAAACGTCCAGAACGAGCCGTTCATCGGGGTATCGAATGCACCGAAGATGACAAAGCCCAGGGCCAGAAGCACACCGACCATCACGATCATTACCTGGGAAAGTGATTTGGCCAGGATGATCAGTTTGGGGTCGACCGGCATCAGCAGCATAATATCCCAGGTCCCCTCCTCTTTTTCACGTACGAAGACCACCGCTGTGAGGATGACTATCAGCAAGGTGATGACGGAAAGCATCTCTGTCAATGCCATAAAGGAATGGTTGTCCGCATTCTGGTTGAAGAGTTTATGCGACTTGATGACGACGGGGAAATTGGGCTTTGAAAAATCCATCACGATATTCTGAAGATAACCCAGTGTCGTAAAACTCTGGCTTGCAGCAGTCGCATCAAGAAGAAGATTGAGCTGTGCCTTTTTGCCCTGGCGGAAATCCTTTTCGAAATCCTGGTCAAAGAGAATGCCTACCAGTATTTCCTTATCAAAAATGGCACGGCTGAGCGCCTCCTGTGATTTGAAGCGTCGCGGGGGGAGGAACTCCGGTCTGTGCAGGCGGGAGAGGATCTTCTGGCTGATACCTCTTCCGGTATCATCCACATACCCAATCTTTACGTTCCGCGGGGTGATCTGTATCCCCTCGCCGGCAATGTAGATGTCTGCCGTAAACGAATAGAGCACCGCCGCAACCAGCCCAATGGAGCGCAGGAAACTCAGAATCTCTTTACCGAACACCACCCAGAATACACGGCTCATTTCAGCTCCTTCTTCAAAAGAGTACTACCCAGAACAAGCAGGAGTGTGGCATAGATGATGAGGATCCCGAGATATTCAACTGTCTTGGCGGAGGCGAGTCCTGTCCCGGAGAGAAAACAGTCATAGATAATATGGTTGAAATACATGACCGGGAAAAGATGCGCTTCAATGTAAGACTCACCGGCCATAGAAGAGATCGGCATCAGGATCCCCGAATAGAGAAACCCCGGAATGATCGTGATAATGATCGTAAGTACCACCGCAACAATCTGCTGCCTGGTGATAACCGATATCAGCATCCCGATGGAGAGACTGATAAGGATATAGATCTCGGCAGCAAACCAGTAGAGCATAAAACTCCCCCGAAACGGCACATCGAAAAGTTCCGTCGCCCAGAGAAAGAGAATGAAGATATTGAGTGAATGGAGCAGAAAGCCCGGTATCAGTTTCGCTGCAAGGAACTCTCCCCTTCCCAAAGGGGAAGCATAAAAGTTGAATATCGTCCCCCTCTCTTTTTCCTTGACGATCATCAGTGCCGAGAGTATGGCTGGAGCCACAAGCAGTACCAGCCCCATCAGTCCGGGGACGATGGCATCTGCATCACGCATTGCCTGATTGAAGAGATTCCGGCTGTTGATGCTGATCATACCGCTTTGCCTGCCAAGCGATCCGCCTACGCTCTGAGCAGTATCGAGGATGACCCCCTGAACATAACTCTCCATCGTCATACCCCTGTTGGGAAAGGCACCGTCGACGAACACACCTATCTCACTGTGCTGTCCATACAGAATACGTTTTTCGAACGAAGCAGGGATAATGACAATAATGTCGGCCTTTGCCTGCTTGATGCGATGCAGGGCCTCGGCTTCGCTCATCTGTGTGACCTTGGCGTTGAAATATTTGGAATGCTCGAATTTCGCTGTCAGCATTCTGGAAAAATGGCTGTGGTCGTTGTCGATGATAAGCGTTCTTGCATGTGTCACGTCCATACGGATCCCGTAGCCAAAAAGCAGCATGATCATGCTGGGCAGCAGATAGACCATGATGATCAGCTTCGATCGGAACAGTTCAGTGAATTCTTTGAGCATATAGGCCTTGACAACGGAGAATTTCATGATTCGCTCCTGTAGTAGCTCAGAAAGATATCTTCAAAGTTCCGGGCTTCGGGATGTTTGGCGTAGAGTGCTTTGACCGTATCATCTGCGATCTTCCTGCCCTGGCGCATCAGAACGACCCGGTCGCAATACTCCGCCTCACTCATATAGTGTGTCGTGATCAGGATGGAGATTCCCCATGATATCTTGAGCCGGTGCAGCATCTCCCAAAACTGCGCTCTGGCGATCGTATCGACTCCCGAGGTCGGTTCATCGAGAAAGAGAATGACCGGTTCATGAAGCAGTGCCGCTGCTACTGAAAATCTCTGATTGATCCCCAGCGGCAGTTCACCGGGCAAATGCTCCATATACGCATCGAAACCAAGCTCCCGCGCATAGCGGTTGATACGTTTGATCGCTGTAGAGACAGGGATACGGTGCATATTGGCAAAATAGATCAGATTCTCCCGTACCGTCATATCTTTATAGAGGGCAAAATGCTGGCTGACATAGCCTATCTTCGCCTTGAGCACCTGGCGGTCATCACTGCTTCGGATACTTTTTCCCAGTAGCGTAAGTTCACCTTCATCAATAGGATAAAGCCCCAGCAGCATCTTCATAAAGGTGGTCTTGCCTGCACCGTTTGCTCCCAGAAGCCCCACGATCTCTCCGCCTCCCAGTCTCATATCGATATGATCGTTCGCGGTAAAGTCACCGAAACGCTTTGTCAGTCCCTTCACTTCCATCACAGTTTCGGGTATCTTCGTTTCACCTTCACGTGCATCTATCTCTATCTTTGGTAATGCACGTTTTTTCCTGAGTGCATTGACAAAAAAGAGCGCTTCGAGTGTCGGTTCGGCATGGGAAGAGGAGAGAACGTCGAGACTGTAGCTACGTTTGTCAAAGGTAAAGCAGTCACTCTGGGCATTTTCTTTTTCAGGACAGCCTCCCTCTTCAAAGGTATACTCCCTTACAGAATCTATGAGCTCCGGTACCGTTCCCCTGGCAATGATCTCACCTTCGTCAAAAAGCAGTACCCGGTCCATTTTGGCTGCTTCCTGCATATAGGCCGTACTGACCAGTACGATCGTCCCTTCTTCTTTGCGTATATTATCGAGGATCTCCCACAGTTCCAGACGGCTGAGCGGATCGACCCCGGTGGTGGGTTCATCGAGTATCAGCAGTTTGGGTCGGTGCAGAAGGGTACAGATAAGCGAGAGTTTCTGCATCATTCCGCCGCTGAGCTTGCCTGCCTGACGATTGGTAAAATCCGAAAGACCCGCCATATGCAGAAGCTTCTGCCGATAGGTTTTGTACGAAGCATCCTGTCTGAGATTGCGAATATTCGCAAAGAACGATAAATGTTCTCCTACCGTAAGTGTCTCGTAAAGTACCAGACCAATCCCCTGCGGCATCAGTCCTATATACGGTTTGATCTTCTCCGCCTCTTTGGGTGAATGGTACACCTGTTCAAAATAGCTGATCTCCCCTTCAAAGCGGAGCACACCGGCAACAGCATGCATCAATGAACTCTTCCCTGCACCGTCCGCACCGATAAATCCGATAATCTCTCCGGCATTGGCCTGAAGAGATGCTGATTTGATCCCGACCTGTTTTTTGTAGGAGACCTCTACATTTCTGACTTCAAGATCGGCCATAATATCTCACCGTAAACAGTAACATAAGCAGTGACGTTCCTGCCAGAGAAAAGAGCAAAGAACTCTGCATACCGAAATGTTCCCATATCATACCGCTGATATAGGCCCCGACCGCACCGAACAGTGCCACCCCGGCATAAAAGACACCGTAGACTGAACCTCTGTTATCCGCATGTTCTGAAATGAAAGCCCGGTTGGCATTGAGTGAAGCAACTGTAAAAAGGCCGAGAAAGGCATAAGCGACCCAAGTGAAGATCGGATCATGAAGGTACAAAAGGCCCTGTGCAGCTACACCGCAGACATAGGCGAACAGTAAAACATGTTTGGCGCCTATCCTGTCGATGAATATACCGAACGTATAGCTTGTCAATGTCTGGGTGGCGGTGGAAACGACAAAAAGGAGAGGAATAAGGGCAGTGGCGATACCCACCTCTTTTGCCTGCATCGTAAAAAAGGCATCGCTGAAAACAAATAAGAGAAAAAGAAAATAGAAGAGCAGAGAGACAATGGTCTGCTTGTCTCTCTTCGTCAACATAAATGTCTGCTTCGAAGGTATCACCGACTTGGGAATATCCCGTACAAAGAAGGCAACGATGATCAACCCTATGATTCCGGGTATCAGTGTTGCATAAAAAACAGTCCGTATCACTGTTTCACTTTGGCCGAAATACCATAGCAGCCCAAAAAGGATCAGTGTACCGCTGAGTTCTCCGGCAATGTCCATTGTTTTATGAAATCCAAATGTTTTTCCCGAAGCATTGGCTTTGCTGTAGCTTGAGATCATAAGATCCTTGGGGGCAGAACGCATTCCTTTACCCAAACGCTCGAACGCTTTGAGCGCCGCCACGCTTTTATAGCCATGACTGAAGCCTATCAGCGGCTTGCTCAGTGCCGAAAGTGCATACCCTCCGACGACTAGAGGCTTGACAATGCCGTACCAGTCGGAAATGTATCCCGAGAGCAGACGAAGCGCATAGGAGACAAAAGTGGCGATGGCAACGATGATCCCCAGTTTGTCCATTCCTTGATGCAGTACAACCACGACAAAAATAGGCAGGATGGGATTGATCATCGCAGACGCCATATCGGTAAAGAAACTTACCCACCCCAGCATTACCACATTTTTGTCGATATTTTTCATAACACCGGTATCTCATCGAGTGATCTGGGTAATCCTTTGCCGTCTATGGAGATGACTCCGATGGCGGGAATACCCAGTTTCAAAAGCGGGTCGACCTTCAATGGTTTCAAATGAACGGCAAACACACGCTGTATCCTGTCGCTTCGTACGCTCACTTCTTTGGGTGTGAACTCTGCCTGCTGTGCGACATTGACCACTTTGGCTTCTATGGGCCTGTTCGGGTAGGCATCGAGAAAGATCACCGCTTTGTCCCCTATTTTGATCCTGCCGTTCTGCAGGGTGTCCACAAAGATCTTCAGATACAGGGAACGGGGATCTATCAGGGTTGCTACAGGCATTCCTGCACCCACCACTTCACCGACATTGGCGATCTTTTCCACCGTATAGCCGTCTATAGGGGATCTCAGCGTTAATTCAGCAATGATCGATTCTACCTGAGCCTTCGATGCGTCCAATGCTTTGATATTTTCCTTGAACGCTTCAATGGAAGATTCGATGGAAAGTATCTGCTTTTGGGAAGCTTGCGCTTCCTTGACCGCGCTTTGGGCCACAGAGATAGCGGCTTCGATCTCATCACGCTGCAGCAGCAGTGCGTCATACTTGTCCTGTTCCGTATCGACTTTCAGTTTTGAAAGTTCAAATGCATGGGAATCGATCGCTTTGCTTTTATAGAGAAACACGGAGCGCTTATGGTCCCTTTTTGCCTGTTCCAATACTTTTTGCTGGGCTTTGATATTCTCTTCAAGGACTTTCAGCTTCGTCTGTGTCGACTTCAACTGCTCCTGCGCCTTTTTCAGTCCGGCAGGAATGGTCGTTCTGGAGATCTCCAGTTCGATCTGTTTGGCTTCGAGCGTTTTTTTCTGCGCGCTGATCTGCGCCTCTATCTGTGCTTTCTGCGATTCATACTCTTTGCTTCCAAGAATGGCGACGATCATTCCTTTTTTAACGACCGTACCGTCATCCACCGTTATTTTTTCAACACGTCCCGGATATTTGGTGTTGAGGTTGGTCAGATCACCGTCGATCCGACCTGTACCCTCTACAAGATTTTCCGGAAGCACTTTAGGGTGCAGTTTTGCATAAATCATCACCCCCGCAATCACTATGAGTATAGCTGCAACGATACCTATCCAGTATTTTTTGATGATTTGCATTTTTTTCCTTTTTAGTGTGTCGGCTCTTCCATCGTATAGAGCGTTTCTTTCATGGCATCGGTCTGTACCTCGATGACTCCAGCTGCATCCTGCAAGCCCTGGTTGTAATAATAGGGGCCGATCTCCCTACCAAAGAATTCCAGAAGGAATTCCGCATCGAACTGCCCTATCTCCTCTCCGAACTCACGATTGAAGTAGGCTTTGACCTTATGGACAAGATGTGCTTTTTGTTCAGGTGAAAATACTATATTTTCCACTCTTCTATCTTCCCTTCATACCATTTCCTCAACCACTGATCCACAGGATTTATCATTCTGTAAATTACCGGCACGACCAGAAGTGTCAGCACCATCGAACTCAAAAGTCCTCCGATGACCGCGATCGCCATAGGTGCTTTCGTTTCACTTCCCAGAGAGTGGCTCAATGCCAGAGGAAGCATGGCGAAGATCATCGCGATCGTCGTCATCAGGATGGGTCGGAGTCTCTTTTCACCCGCTTCCAGCAATGCAGCATTGGCATCTTTTCCTCTGGCCACAGCCTCGTTGGCAAAGTCCACCAGCAGGACGGCATTCTTGCCGACCATTCCCATGAGCAGCATGAAACCGATCATGACGAACAAAGAGAAGTGCTGTCCGCTCAAAAAGAGTGCGATCATCACCCCGATGATACTCAGCGGCAGCGCCACCATGATGATGACCGGCTGTATGAGCGACTCGTACAGGATCGCCAGGATGATGAACATCAGGATCACGGAGAGTCCCAACGCCGCGCCGAATGCCTTGTTGGTCTTGACCATCTCTTCGGCAAATCCGGTGAATTTATAGCTTACACCCAGCGGCAGCAGTTTGTCGATACCCTCTTTGGTATAGTTGACCGCTCCTCCAAGATCAAGCCCGAACAGATCGGAATAAACCGTTACCTGCCGCTGCCTGTCGTAGTGGTAGATCGCCGCGATCGACTTGGTATTGACGAAATTGACCAGCCCATCAAGATAAACCAGGTCTCCGTTGGCCGCTCTCAGCTGTATCTTCTTGAGGTCTTCAAGGCTGACCCTTTCCGAGTCCGGGAAACGCAGTGTGATATTGTACTGTTTTCCCTTTTCCTCAAAGTAGGAAATTTCCAGGTCACTTGAGAAAGCAATGGAGATCGCCTGGGCAATCTGCGATGCGGAGATACCCAGACGGTTGGCATTCTCTCTTAAAATATTGATATCGATCTGCGGTTTCCCCTCATCCATGTTCGTATCGACATCGACAAATCCCTTTTTCTTTTCAAGATAGGCGATCAGTTTGTTTTTAGCCACACCGAGCGCTTTGAACGAATCGGATGTCAGGACGATCTGGTAGGGTACCGATACCCCCGCCCCTTTGATATTGGGAATGGCCGCCGCAGTGATGTACATCTTTTTCTGGTAGGGTTTGAACTGCTCCCTGAAATTCTGGATGATCTGCTCCTGGCCGATGCTCCTCTTGCTTTTGGGTACCAGTTTGACATAGATGAGTGCCTTGTTCTTCTCTTTGACCGAGTTATACCCGACGCTCAACGTGGTAAAAAGGACATTTTTGTCTTTTCTGACCAGATTCTCTATGGCTTTGGACTCTCTGATCATCTCTTCGAGAGAAATTCCCGGCTGCGCACGCAGTTTGATCTCGAATTCCGCCTTGTCCTCTTTGGGGATGAAATCCATTCCGATCTTGGGAAAGAGGCTCAGAGAACCCACAAAAATCGCAATGATAACTATCAGGGTACTCACCTTGAAGCGCAAAACAAACCTCAGCGTAGCATCATATATCTTTTCCATCGCTTTGAAGAACGGCTCCGTAATATTATAGAACCGGCTCTCTCCCTTATGCAGCACCCTGGCACTCAGGCTCGGCATGAAAGTCATAGCAACGGTATAGGAAATAATTACGGCGAATCCGACCGTCATCGCAAAGCTCTCAAAGAACTTCCCGACAATACCGCTCATGTTCGCTACAGGGATGAACACCGCAAGCAGCATTGCCGAGATCGCCAGAATGGCAAAGGCCATCTCCTTGACCCCTTCGACCGCTGCTTCGAACTTGCCCATACCCGCTTCCATTTTCTTGTAAATATTCTCCAATACGACAATGGCGTCATCGATGATGATACCGATGGAAAGCGTCAGCCCGATCAGCGTCATTTTGTTCAGGTCGAAGCCCATGAAGTTCATCAGCGCGATCGTACCCATGATCGAAATGGGAATGGAGAGGGCCGAAACGACCGTAATAGTGAAGTTCCGCAAAAAGCCGAAGATGATGATAACCGCAAGGAATGCACCGTACACCAGGTCAAACTCCACATCTTTGAGGGAGTGGATAATGAACGGCGTCGTATCCTGTAGTATCTCTACACCATACTTGTCCCCTGCCATTTTCTGAAGCCCCGGGAGCGCCTCTTTGACACGCTTTACGATCTCGAGCGTATTGGTCCCGGAAATTTTCTGCACCTCGAGCATCACACCGGGGACCCCGTTGTACGAAGCGTAACTGTCCGGGTCACTGAGCGTATCTTCCACCTTTGCGACATCTTTGAGACGAATGTCATTTTTAATAATGATATTTCTGAGCTCCTCAACGCTCAGGGCGTCCGCCTTGGTCTTGAGGATAAACTCTTTGGTTTTGGTGATCAGTTTTCCGCCACCGATCTTAACATTTTCATGTTCGACAATACTGTTGAGCTCTTTTATCGTGATACCGAACTTGTTCAGCATCCTGATATTCGGCAGGATCTTGATCTCTCTGTCGCGGTACCCGATGATGTTGATAGCTCCCACACCGTTGATCTTCTGCAGGGAGGGCTTGACCTTCTCATCTGCAAAGAGCATCAGATTCTTGATAGTGTCTTTTTTGGCGGTCAAAAAGACATTGATCACCGGTGCTCCGCCGATATCAAGTTTACTCACCAGCGGTGTTTTGGCATCTTTGGGAAGCACGACAGCAGAGACTTTGTCACGCACGTCATTGGTCGCTTCATTGATGTCACGCTCCAAAAAGAACTTGACCATAACGACTGAAGCACCCTCCGAAGAGGTGGAAGTGATGGCATCCACGCCTCCGATGCGAGAGATGGCCTCTTCGATCTTGTCCGTTACCTGCGACTCAACCGTGCTCGCTTCCGCTCCCGGATAGATGGTCTTGATGGTAACCATAGGGAAATCAACATTGGGGTAAAGAGCTGCGGGCATACTTTTGAAACTCAGCCATCCGAAGATCACTAGTGTAACAACATACATCAGTGTCGCGATGGGCCTGTTTATGGCTAATTTATACATCTGCCTGTCCTACTTCGCATCGGGAAGAAGAATATACCCGTCCCCAAAAAGTCCTGGTGTAAAGCCTTCCGCTTCTATCTCCGCTTTTATTTTTCTGTTGGCATCGTTCGCATAGGGATAGACCTTGCTGATCTTTCCGGTATACACAGTGTTGTCCCCGTCTACGCTGTACCTGAACGTCAGGCCGGGTTTGAGCACTTTCCAGTATTTCTGGTCAACGGCAAGTACCAGTTTTCTTTTTTTCAGGCTTTGTATCTTCATCACGGTTCGTATCATGGCGCCGGAGACCACATCTCCCACTTCCACGCTTTTTTCATAGATCACACCGTCAAAAGGCGCTTTGAGCTGCGTCTTGTCCAGCAGGGCCTGTTGGTATGCCACCTGTGCTTTACTGTGCTCGTACTTAAATGCGTATGTATCGAATCTTGAGGCATCGACCAATTTCTTGACCTTTACCTGTCGTTCATAGTCTCTTTTGGCATACTTCATCGCGATCGTTGAAATATCTAGTGCCGCTTTGAGGTCTGAATTATCCAGCTCGGCGAGAATATCTTCTTTTTTAACCACCGAAGCCACATCGACATTCACCTTTTCCACCGTTCCGGTGGTAGTGAACGCCAGGTCCGCATGCTGTGCAGCCTCCACATTGAATGTCGCATAGATCTCTTCTGCCTGAAGGCTCAGTGCCAACAGCATCAAACTCAGTAGTATTCTTTTAAGACTCGGCATTGAGTGCCTCCCTGTACTGAATTTCACATAAATCATTTAGTGATTGATTGCATTGCATTTTAACGCTTGTAATTCTTGTCATCGTATGAACTCCTTGGGGTCTTTCCCCGCATAATAGTAATAGATCGATTTCTTCACTTCGTAATCGTACACCGATTCTTTGTATCGTGACTCTGCCAGTGTTTTGGCTGCAAGCGCGTCAAGGTAGGCAATGTCGTCTACCAACCCCACTTCAAATTTCTGTTTGAGCACTTTGTAGGTACTTGCCGCTGCCTTGAGTGCACTTTTGGCACTCTTCATCTTCTCTCTGGTTGTACGTAGGGTCTGTCTGGCAAGGTTGAAGTTCATACGCTGCTCTTTTTTTGCCTGATCCAGCCGTGAAAGCAGTGCCAGTTTCTGGTACTTCACCGCTTCACTCTCCTTGCTCATTTTCCCCATATCAAACAGTCTCATATTCACAGAAACCCCCACTTTATTCTGGTGGTCGATCAAAAAGGCTTCCCCGCCGCCGCCCGGCATAGGGACAAGATCGTCAAAATGTGATTTGTGATACGTATCGGAAAGATTGACCTGCGGCATATAGCCCGCATCGATCGCTTTGGCATTTTCGCCTATGGCATTGGCATTTGCCTGAAGGATCTTGATCGTCTCGAACCACTCAAAATGCACATTTTTAGGTTCCAGAAAATAATTGCGTCTCAAATGCCACGCCGGCAGTCCGCTGATCAGCTTCAGGTTCTCTTCACTGGTCTCAATGGCCAGTTTCGTATTTTCAATAGTATACTGATTCCCCTCATAGACAGACTGAAGCTTGTCGACCTCTTCCTGTGTCGCCAGGCCTGTCAGTTTGAACTTTTTGACACGCTCTATCTGTGCCTTGAGTTCTTTGGCACGCTCCTGTAGGGCATGTAGTGTTGCTTTGAGACTTTGAATGCCATAGTAATGACGTGCTATTTCAAGGGTAATGCTCTTTTCAAACGCGGTTTTTTCGAACAGGGAAGCTTTATGTTCAAAACCCTTGCTTCGCAACAAGGCATCTTTCCTGCCGCCATCATAAAGATTCAGATTCGCAGAAATAAAAGCATTGCCTGTCTCTCCCGGACTGACGATATATTTGGGTGACTGAAAACTGTAGTCAGCCCCAACATCCACCGTCGGCCAGTAGGCACTTTTTGCTGCTTCCACCTCCTGCTCTTTTGATTTGATAGTCAACTTTTTAGCCTGGATCATTCCGTTGGTCTTACCTGCACTCTCAATAAAGTTCTTCAAACCGTAACTCTGTGCCAGCACAAACAGCGGCAGGCATAACAGCAGTAATACTTTCATTGGTTCTCCTTGATAATCATATTTAGCAAACGATCGATCTCCTCTTTCACATCCAGGCTTTTCAAACGTGAATCTACGACCAATCCTGTTGCAAAAAGCATCAGTGAGCTTGCTGAAGCAGACATTTGGGCATTCAATTCTCCTGAACGTACCCCTGCCTCAAGGATATTGTTCAAGATATTGATGAAATCTTCCCTGCATGTTTCACTGAAGGAGAGCATCTCTTTCGTTTCCTGCATCAGTGAAATAGCAAGAAACTCTTTGTAGATATTCAGATGTTTACGTGCTATTTCATTTTCGAACAGCAGATAGAAAAAATGAAACAGCTTTTCTCTAGTAGACAAATCTGACCGGCTAACCTCACTAAGTCTCTTTTCATGCTCAATGATAAACGTCCGGATGATCTCAAAAACGATATCTTCCTTGTTCTCAAAATACTCGTAGATCGTTCCCTTGCCCACACCGGCAGTTTTGGCGATCTGTGAAATGGTCAGCTCGCCAATGCCGTGCTTCAGAAGCAATTCCCGGCAGGAGAGCGCTATGTTTCTGCGTTTTTCTTCTTTATTGACTATAATTGCCATTATTTTCCTTTTGACTGACCGTCGGTCAATTAAATTATAGTAACAAGCTTCTTAAAAGAAAATAAATCTGCTTTCTGACTCATTGAAATACCAACCAACGCCGGTATTTCATCTATGTTCATAGGGGATTATTTTATATCGTAGGCAACAGGATCACCCTCAAGAGTTTTCAAAAATGCTATGACATCCTCTATCTGTTCAGGGGTAAATTCATTTCCAAGCTGATACTTGCTCATGATACGTACCGCCTCTTCCAGTTTGTCAACAGAGCCATTATGAAAATAGGGTGCGGTTCTTGTAACATTTCTCAGGATCGGTACACGGAACTTCTGTTCACCATCCTTCCCCAGGAATCCACCTTCGTTAATGAAAGGAAAGGGGCTCTCTCTCAGGCGGATATCGGGTTCAAACCACAGTCCGATGTATTCGGAAACATAGCGTCTGAGAGGGAATTTCTGCATGCTCTGTCCACCGACAGACATCCCCGAGTGACATCCCTTGCACCCTTTGGTAAGAAAGAGTGTCATGCCACGTTTTGCCTGCGCTGAAATGGCAGTGTCATCACCTTCAAGAAAACGGTCGTAGGCACCTCGCGTAAGCAAAGTACGTTCATAGGCACCGATGGCTTTGCGTACCTGCTCGAAGGTGATATTGCCCTCATTGAAGACCTGTTTAAACTTTGCGAGATATTCAGGATGGCTGTTCAATCTGCTTTCCACCTCCTGTGGTGTCATATGCATCTCGAACGGTGCCTGTATAGGCCCGCCTGCCTGTTCCTCAACATCTTTGGCACGTCCGTCCCAAAACTGTGCTTTTGCCAATGCGGCATTCAGAACCGTTGGAGAATTCAAATGGTGGGGGTTTGGCTGTCCGCGTACACCGATTGCTGTGGGCAGATTGTCATCTCCGCCTTCACTCAGCATATGACAGGAAGCACAGGAAACTGTTTTATCATCAGACAACAGTGTGTCATTAAAAAGTTCCTTCCCTAAAGCGATCTTCTCTTTACTCATTGGGTTTTCCGGATTATCCACCACTTTCAAAAGTGCATCATAACTTTTAGGAATCGGCTTAAAGGTCGTTGAAAGTGCGCGATCCCTCAACTGTGCATCTATCAATGCAGGGGTTACCTTTTTAATAAAAAATGGTAAGGAAAATATAATGGTTATTACCAACAGGGTAATAGTAACAGGGTGCATAAGTTTCTTCATAACGTATCCTTTATTAAATACCGAAAGTCTCTTTTACTTTCTGTTCAAATGCTTTATCGTTCAACTCTCTTCTCAGAGGCACAAAGGTTTCTGCTTCTGCACCCACAGGTACAAAAATATCTGCATTTTCATCTTCAATAATCATCTTGACCGCATCAGCAATAGGCTGCGGATCAGGTCCGTCATCGATCGCCGTTGCCACGATCGGTACAAAATATGCCACCAGTTCTTTATACGGTGACTCTTCAGACGTTGTGGCTGCATTCGCAACCAGGCCCTCTTTGACAAAACTCGTACCGAAAAGCCCGGACTGAATAGAGTGTACTCTGACATTGTACGGTAATGTCTCAAAACGTAATGAGTCTACGATTCCCTCTACAGCATATTTACTTGCATTGTAATGTGCCAGGAGCGGTAATCCCATTTTACCCAAAAATGAAGAGATATCAATGATGACTCCTGACTTGGCTGCTCTCATGTGAGGCAATACTGCTCTGGTCGCTTTAATCAGTCCAAAAACATTGACATTAAACTGGTCGAACATCTCTTCATCGGTTCCATCTTCAACTGTTGAAAGCAGGCCATACCCTGCATTGTTGACAAGTACATCTATCTTTCCTTCATTTTGAATGATGGTCTCAACTGCCTGCTGAATCGACTCGGTATCGGTCACATCCAGATACACTGGTTTCAAATTTTCTTTTGCTTCCATACTCTCTGCTTTTCTGCTCCCTGCATAGACAATATAGCCGTTCTGTGCAAGAAACTCCGATGTTCTTTTACCCATACCGGAACTCGCTCCTGTAATCAACACTACTTTTGACATTTTGTATCCTTTTTATAATTTTTATAATTTCAGTATATAGGAAGAGAGACGAAGAATCAAGCTGTTTTTAGCACAAAAAGAATTTTCTTTTAGCACAAAAAGGTTTTTTTGATAAATAATCATTTAAATAGGAGTAATTTTATCCTATTATTGATCCAGATCAATTTTTTATGTATTTCCTTGAGCTATATTTCGCATAAGTTTTTAATTAGGAGTATTTTTATCCTATTAAAATAAAAAAGAAAGGTTTTTCATGAAAAAAACACTATTACTTATATTTTTACTGGGTACATCACTTTTTGCAGATGTAGAGAAAGGAAAAGCTGTTTTTGCTGCCAATTGCGCCATATGTCATACTGTTAATGGAGGAAAGGCTTTGGGACCAGATATGAATTTAGTCTCTTATACCAGACATAAAGAAGAAATTACAGCTTATGCGAAAGACCCTTATTCTTTATACAAAAAGTTTGGTTACTCTGCCAATGCTATGCCGACACTTCCTTTGGAAGATCAGGAGTTCAAAAATGTCGCGGATTACATCTCTTCTTTACAACCCTTCAAAAAATGGATGATCAAAAAAAAGAAATAATCCGGTTTAGCCTTTGATCAACTCTTTAGGGTACACACCGTAACTTGCAAAAAAAAGTTTTGAAAAATGTCCCTGGTGTCTGTACCCTACCCTTTTGGCTATCTCTCCTATCGTAAGGTCTTCTTCTTTCAATAACAGATTTGCCTCTTCCAGGCGCAGCTTTTGTACATAGCTGTGTATGGTGGTCTTGTAGACTTTTTTGAACACCGTTTTAAGTTTTGAAGTATTGGTAGCACAGAGATGGGCCAACACTTCCACTGTAGGCGGATCGACGAAGTCACTCAATAATACGGACTTTGCTTTGGAAGCCAGTGCCAATGCTTCATCACTGACCTCATCAAAAATATCAAGCAGCGAAAAACGGTGTATCATGAATTCTATGACACGTTGTTCTGCACGTATACTCTGCATGGTATCATGCTCTGTGATATTCAATATCTTCTCTACACTGTAGAGTGTTAATGCATCTATGGGCAGGGTATTGATATGCTCCAAAGAGAGGTCCTGCTGTATTTTTCCATAAAGAAAGTCTATGGGTTCCTGTCTGTTCCCACTCAAATAGCGTTTCAGAAAAAAATCGGCTATGAACAATACAAAAATATCTGACTTTTCGTGCTCTGGGATATGAAAAGAGATATCCTGTTTTGATGAGCAGTAAATGGCAATATTTCCCTCGCTGACATGCTCTTCCTTGTCTGAAAGATGGTCCTCTATGAAAAGTTCTCCCTCATTGACCATCACTATCATCACCATTCGGTCCAGGTTCTTAAGCCTCAGTGCTTCTCTTTTTGCATAGGTTCTGCTTTCAATAAAAACGATCCCGTTGGAGATATCTACCCTACGCATCGATGCCTTTTTATCTCTAAAAAGTTCTGTGACCTTGTAGCGTCGCTCCGTAATATTAAAAAAGAAACTTTCCATCTAACTGCACTTTTTAAAGGTTATAATAGGCTCTTACCCTGCGCTCAAAATCTTCATCACTCAACTCTTTTTTCATGGGGATAAATTTTTTGGCTTTGTCTCCTGCCGTTCTGCGTGCAGGGAAATCTACATTTTCTATGATCTCCAGGATCATTTCCGAAACCTCTTCGGTACTGTTTCCCTCATTGATCTGTGCGACGATGGTCGGAGCAAGTGTTGAGACCATTTTGGCATAAGGTGAATCCTCTTCAAAGGTCTTGGCATTGGTCACCAAGTTATCCCGTGCAAAATTCGTATCGAAAAAACCGGGCATAATGGCATGTACACGTATGTTGAAATCTTTCAACTCATAACGCAGAGAATCAGTAATCCCCTCCACGGCATATTTGCTTGCATTGTAAAAAGTGAACAACGGCAGACCGATCTTTCCGAGAAAAGAGCTGATATTGATAATGACCCCTGATTCCTGTTTTCGCATCTTCGGAATAACCGCTTTACACACACGCAAGATGCCAAAGACATTGACATTGAACTGATCGAACATCTCCTCTTCTCTCACATCTTCAACTGTAGAGACCAGTCCGTATCCTGCATTGTTCACCAGTACATCTATCCGTTCTATGAAACCGATCGTCTCTTTTATACTTTGCATATCGGTAATATCCAGGTGCACGGGACGTATGGATTCTGATTGAATATCAAAAAGTTTTTCCGGTGTACGGGAAGCTGCATAGACAATGAACCCCTGCTTTGCCAGTGCAAGCACTGACGCTCTTCCCATACCGCTGCTGCTACCGGTGACCAATACAGTTATGTCTCTCTTTTTCATAAAAACAGTATAGTTAAAATGCTGTGAAATCGCATTGATAAACATCAACCCCGATAAAACCAATAGAATTCATAAAAAACATACCTGACACTACTGCTATTTACATTGTTTGTGGCATAATAATTACCACTACGACCAAAATCCAGATTTCGGACTTTTAAATGATACGAAAACATATTACGGAACAGACAGTCATTTTTTTCAGTGTAGCCAAATGGGTATTTTTGTCTTCTGTAGTAGGAGTGATCATTGGTGCGGTCGTAACACTCTTTCTGAATATTCTGGAATATTCAGACACTTCACGCTCCTTTTTACCGTTCAACTACTATTACCTTCTGCCCTTTGCGCTTGTATTCACCGTATGGCTGGTAAAAACCTTTGCACCGAGTGCTGAAGGACACGGAACCGAAAAAGTGATCTCTGCCGTACACAAAAGTGACGGGAAAATAGATGTTTCCGTCATTCCCGTCAAACTTCTGGCAACAGTTATCAGCATCTTTGCCGGTGCTTCCGTAGGTAAAGAGGGACCCGGTGCACAGATAGGCGCCGGTGTCGCCTCCGCCCTCTCAGAACTCTTCAAGTTCAGCAAACAGGATCGTAAAAAACTGGTTATCTGCGGTATCAGTGCAGGATTTGCCACAGTGTTCGGGACCCCTGTTGCCGGAGCGATCTTCGGTGTGGAAGTGCTGATCATCGGTGTCATACTCTACGATGTCCTGCTTCCTTCATTCATTGCCGGATTTGCCGCTTTTACGACGGCACAGTTCCTGGGGATCAAATATACCTATTACAACCTGCACTTTTATCAGGATATCTCACTGGATTTCGTTCTGATCATCAAGGTGGTCATCGCCGCACTCTTTTTCGGTTTTGTATCCGATATTGTCAT
Source organism: Sulfurovum lithotrophicum (assembly GCF_000987835.1). NCBI lineage: Bacteria > Pseudomonadati > Campylobacterota > Epsilonproteobacteria > Campylobacterales > Sulfurovaceae > Sulfurovum > Sulfurovum lithotrophicum. The sequence goes on from NZ_CP011308.1 coordinate 1,968,882, forward strand.
CACGTCAGTATCCCACACGGCGAAAGTGATCAAAAATATCAAACTCAACATCTATCTCAAAGCCTTTGGCGGAGGGGTAGTGATCGTAATACTCACACTGATATTCGGAGAGGAGTATATCGGCCTGGGACTCGATACCATCAACCATACGGTCAATCCAAACTCCACCTATCTTCTCGATATTCACTGGTACACATTTCTGCTGAAAACCCTTTTTACCTCTCTTTCACTGGGTGCAGGAGGCAGCGGAGGGATCATCACCCCCATTTTTTATATCGGTGCGACAAGCGGTCATGCTTTTGGATCACTGATCGCTCCGGAACATGTCGTTATCTTTTCCGCACTTGGCTTCGTCAGTGTCCTTTCGGCTACGACCAATACCCCTATTGCTTCAACCATTATGGCTGTTGAACTTTTTGGGATCGATATCGCCCACTATGCGGCACTCGGGGCTGTGATCTCTTTCCTGATCTCCGGACACCGAAGTATCTTCTCCTCACAGATACTTGCAATGAAAAAATCCGAAATGCTCTCGGTAAAAATAGGTGAAGAGGTTGAGAACATCAATACAGAACTTGAAGATACGGAAAAAAGCAAATTCAATAAACTCAAAAAGAGGCTGCAGGCAAAACGTGAACTGCTCAAAGAGAAAAAACAGAAAAAGAAGAATTAGGGATCTCAAATCTTCTTCAAAAAATCCAATATACCCTTTATGATCTCCAGCGGTTCCGGAGGACAGCCCGGTATATGGTGTGCTACGGGCAGATGATCGGCAGCAGGTGCCTTTACGGCAAAGGTTTTTTCAAAGGGAGCTTCCATCACCGGGCAGGCACCCAGCGTGATCACCCATTTTGGTTCAGGCATCTGCTTGTAGGCCTCAAGCACATGTGGTGTCATATTGAAAGTCATCAGACCACTGAGCAGCATGACATCTGCATGCCTGGGACTGGCAACGAAGTAAATGCCCAGTCTCTCCAGGTCATAGTAGGGGTTGGAAAGTGCATTACATTCGGCTTCACAGGCATTGCAGCTTCCGCTGTCTACCATCCTGATAGCCAGAGAGCCTGCAAATTTCTTTTTAACATTCTCTTTAATTTTTCTTTTAATCGCCTCCAACTCTTTATCCAGGGCTGTATTCTCTGTTAAAATACCCTCTTTGACTCTTTTATTCCAAAACTGTATCATAGATCGTTTCCTGCATAGCTGAGATCACAACTTTTATTGATAAGCGGAAAATCCGCAATGATATTGTTCGGCATCATCAGATGAAGCGTCTGCCAGTTCATAAAACTGGGATCTCTGACAAAAAATCTCTCGATGATCCCCTCTTTGATCTCTATGTTCATGAACAGTTCACCCAGAGAACTTTCCGCAAAAGCCGTATAGTCACCGTCATTGATCTTTCCTGTGACAATATGTGTATCATCCTCTTCCAGAAAGTGTTGCATCATGACAATCGAATTTTTGACCTCTTGCAGCCTGACTTTGAATCGTGCAGCCACATCACCGCTCTGTTCTGTTTGAATTTCAAAACCATGCTCCAGATAGAACGGTTCCAACCGTCTGTCAAGGGGGAACCCGGAAGCCCTCGCCACGACACCGACCGTATCGTATTTGAGCGCATCAGCCTTTTGAAGGATCCCCGTCGTATCGAACCGGTCCCACAGTGAGGGAATATCCATGATCCAGGTTTCAAAAAATACAATATCTTTTTGCAGTCCTTCAAGATAATCATGCAAAGAGCTTATATCGAGTACTTTGTTCTCAAACCCTATTGCATCAAAACCGAAACGGTGTCCCGTTACCTTTTGCAATTGCCGTCTGGCATCTTCAGACAGTTTGGAGGCAAATGCCAGTGCGGCACCGAACCCGGCATCGTTGGGGATGAACCCCAGATCGGTCAAATGGTGGATAATGCGTTCCATTTCCAGCAGAAAAGCATGCCGTTTTCTCAGGGAGAGCGGAAGTTCCGTACCGGCTGCCTGACAGACGATATCACGCCAGGCTGTCTGGTAGGCAATGGATTCGTTCCCACTAATACGTTCGATAACAGGTTTGGCTTCCAACAGTGTTTTACCTTCCAGCATCTTCTCTATTGCACGGTATTTGTAAAAGTGTCGCACCTCCTGATGCAGCATATCCTCTCCCGCCTGGGAAAAATGGAAATGACCCGGTTCGATGATCCCGGCATGGATAGGTCCGACAGAGACCTGAAAAACGCCGTCACCCTGTATCGCTTCATACTTGTAGGGTATAAATTCTGCAAAGTCCAGCGTATTCTTTTGGAAAGACTTTTGCATAGGATGTATGGCTTTGGGGAAACGCTCCTGATGCACCAGTGGCCGTTTGTCGAAGGCATCCTCGATGATGATACCAAAATCATCACTCATTTTTCGCTCGAACCAGATCGCTGAAGGATGCTTTTTTGCCAAAGTCCTGATCACAGGGTTCTCTTTAGAGATCATTTCTCTTTGGGTCTTGCTTTCAAAGACCGTGACAATCTCAAAGGTACCTTCCCTCTCTTTTGCATAGCGGGCAATGAGTCTCATGCAATACTCCTTAGATATGCCAACGATCCCGGCAGCAGAAGCGCAACAAGGGAAACAGCAAAAATGATCAATGCGAGAAGTTCGCTGGTATAGACTCTCTTTTCACTCTCTTCTCCCTCATACTTCATGGACTGGTAGATCGCAACAAAACGGTAAAAGATCACCGACAGCAATATCAGCAACAGTAATACCGCACCGATCATGGCCAACATATGATCGCTCTGTTTGGCATTGTCTATCATGGCAGCAAATCCGTACAGTTCGCTGAAGAACATCGGACTCGGGGGAAGCGAGATGATCGCCAGAAGAAAAAGAGAGACCAGAAACCAGAAAATGGTACCTTTTTTTCCGCTGTATCCGCGCAAAGCCCCGGCGATCCGATATTTCCCCTGAGATTCAAGCACACCGGTCGAAAGAAAAAGTGCCGGTTTCAAAAAAGCATGCGCTCCAAAATGCAGCAATGCGGCAAATGTACCGCCACTCACCCAGAAAAGTGCGATCAGTGCCATATGCTCTATACCCGATAGGGAGAAAAGCCGCATAAAATCTTTGGCTCTGAAGATCAGGAAGGAAACGATGAAGATCGTCAGCAATGTATAGACAAATACAAAAACGAAGAGGTGGGAATAGTTGACCTGTCTGGCAACTTCACTGAAGCGGAAGAAACCTATGATCACTGCAGATTCCAGAATACCGCTGAAGAGTGCTGCTACAGGATAGAAGGAAGCTCTTTCAATATTGGCCAGCCAGAGGTTCATCGGGAAAAATCCCATCTTGACGAACATACCTACTGTTGCAATGGCAAAACCCATTTCAAACAGGAACGGAGACGGAATATCGCCTGCATATTTTACCAGCAGATCAAAACGCATGGCATCTTCACCCAAAACAGGCTTGGCACTGGCATACATCAGAATAATACCAAAAAGAAGCAGGGAGATCGCAATGGCACCGACGATCATGTAGTTCCATGCCTCTTTGTGCGCCGCTTTGGTATGATTGGTCTTTATCATATAGACGGTGGAGAGTGTCGCAAGTTCCAGACCGATCCAATAGATCCCCATATGATTTGCCAAAATGGAGAAGATAAGTCCTACCCAGAAAAGTGCAAAGAAGCGGTAGAAACGGTTGTAGGCTTTGGCAGATACCCTGACATGTTTGTCCAGTGTCAAAAGTGCCGATGTCACACCGATCCCAACGATCGACGAGACCAGAAGAATGTAGGTATCGAGTTTGTCCGCCACCAGATAACTGTCCCAGATACTGTAGGGTTTGGGGAGAAGAAAAAGTTCCACGATCGGCAGGAGAATCATCAAAGAGGTGATCGCCAGAAGGAATTTCGCTTTTTTATGTTTGAAAAAGCTGACGATGAACATAATGATCGCAGGAAGAATAAGCAGAGTCAGCATCATAATGTAGTCTCCTCTTTATGGAAAAGCAGGTTAATGACCACGATCGCCATCAGCAGGTCGAAGAAGATGCCAAGCTCCACCAGCATCGGCATCCCGTCTGTCGCCGTGATCCCCAGCAGAAACAGTGCATTCTCCATGCTGAGGAAACCTATGATCTTCGGTGCGACATTTCTGTGCTCCATCATAAGCAGAAGAGATAGGAAAAGCGAGGAAATGCTGATCGCAACGTAATTGGCATTGCCACTCATCATATGGGTGATCGGATCTGCAAGGTAAAAGGTAAAGACCAGGATCGCCGGAATAAGCATAATGGCATACTGCACCTTGATTTCCGGGGTGACCTGACGTACAAAGTGAAATTTCTGACTCATATTTTTAAAGAAGTATGGTATCCCCACTGCTTTGATAAGGATCGTCGCCACACCGGTGATCAGCATCGCTTTGTCATCCAGCTCTTTCCCTATGAAAAGTGCCAGTAACCCCAGCATCAGCGAATTGAGAGAATACCACAAAAGCAACCGATACAGCCTTGTGGCAAAGAGGGCCGTGATAAGAGAAGCCAAAAACAATCCGATCAGAAAATCAACCATAATTCAAGCCCCCAGTACATAAAAAGTGATCAAAGACAAAAAAGCGAACACGATCGCAATGCCAAGCAGGTTGGGAACCTTGAAGAGCCTGAGTTTTGCTGTGTTCACTTCTATAAGCGCTACGGCAAATGCAACAAGGAAGAGTTTCGCGACAAAGAACAACACGGCTATAGGCGCACTATACTCCAACCCCAGCGGCAGAAAAAGTGATACAAAAAGTGAAGAAAAAATGATAAATTTTACGGAAGATGCACTCTCGATGATCGCAAGATAGACACCTGTCAGATCGAGTATCATCGCTTCATGTACCATGGTAAGCTCCAGGTGTGTTTCAGGGTTGTCGATGGGTATACGGCCATTTTCAGCCAGAAGCAGTATGAAAAAACTGATACCTGCAAACAAAAAGCTTGCCATATGTTCCTTGGGGAAATGTGCTGCAAGATTGACACCTGCCTGCCCTACCCCCAGATCCCCTGCCATCATGGAAACACTGAAGATGGTCAAAACCATAGCCGGTTCCACAAGCGCGGCAATGAACGCTTCTCTCGAACTGCCCATACCGCCAAAAGCACTTGCGCTGTCCAGTCCCAGAAGCATCAGGAAAAAGGTTGAAAGCGATATGAGCCCCGTAATAGTGAAGGCATCCATAAAACTCACATAAAAGGCCCCATGAACTACAGGCGGCAGAAAAAAGAGTACGACAAGCAGCGGAGAGAGGACCAGGAACGGCGCATAACGTGTCATCGCACTTGTCTCTTCGGAAATGATCGTCTCTTTCTGCATCAGTTTTGAGAAATTCCTGTAGCCCTGAAAAACAGAAACGGTTTTTTAAAGAGCAGCAGCATCTTGACCGCCTTGATGAAAGAAAGCAGTAAAGGTGCCAAAAGAAGCAGCAGAACGATCGTCAACAGATAGGTGATCATTTTTTATCTCCTATGATCAGTACTTTGATCGAAATAATCATGACGATACCTTCAAGCACAAAAGTCGCCCATGAAAAAGTATGTGCAAAAATCCTGTAGCTGAAAAGCACTATCAGCATCAGGTTGAAAATCATCGCGGCATAGCGTGTCTGCTCAAAATGTGACAGACGATAGACCCAGTAGCTGATCGCATTGGCCACTTTGGAGACAGAGTTGTAGAGTGACGTTTCAAACAGAGGCTTGACATGGACTTCGTAATGGGAACTGCTGAATTTGCTCTCATGCCCTGCCAGCGTCTCTTTGCAGAAATGCTCCTCCGGTTTATACAGCCAGTTGAAAAATCGTCGGATAGGGCCTGCAAATCCTGTAGCTGTGTATTGTGTCTTTGCCGATGTTCTGTATCCGCATCCCCAGGTATGGTGTACCCGCTCTTTGACCTTCAGTGTTTTATATGCAAACATCAGCAGTGCCGTTACGCCTATCAGCGCCGCCAGCAGGATAAGCGGAGAGACCACACCGCCGTGCATGCTTACTGAGTGCATATGCAGCACTCCTTCAGGGAAGATCTTGTCGTACACTGAAAGATGTCCCAGTGCTACAAGCCCTTTGTCGAACCATGCTATATAGAACGGTGTAAAGAGCATCAGTGAGATAACCACCAGTGCCATAAGTATCAAGCCGGACCGCATCAGAAAATTAACCTCATGGGCATGTTTTGCATTGGTACTTCTGTGCAGGCCAAGAAAGGTAATGCCATAGGCTTTGACAAAGCAGGCGATCGCCAGACCACCCGTCATGGCAAGAGCAAAAATGGCAAAGGGAATCGCCAGTTTTAGGGACATATTGCCAAGATGGCTTGAGCCGAGCATGGACTGGAAGATCATCCATTCGCTTAAAAACCCGTTCGTTGGCGGCAAAGCAGAAATGGAAATAGACGCAAGCAAAAAGGTCAGAGCCGTTATAGGCATGGATTTAATGAGGCCGCCGTATTTTTCTATGTTCTTTGTATGTGTCTGATGCAGCACAGAACCCGCTCCCATAAAGAGTAACGATTTGAAACTCATATGGTTGAAGGTATGGAAAAGTGCCGCAATAAAAGCGAAAGAACTCAAAACCTTCAAGTGCATACTGTCAAAGATCATTCCCATCCCGAAACCCATGAGTATAATACCGATATTTTCTATGGAATGGTTCGCCAGAAGCGCTTTGATATCATGTTCGCTCAGGGCATACAGTACCCCTACAAGCGAAGAGAGCGCACCAATGACCAAAATGACTATCCCCCACTCCAGCGGCCAGGGATAAAGTACATCGAACAAAAACCGGAACATCCCGTAAATGGCCACTTTCAGCATCACACCGCTCATGAGTGCCGAAACCGGGGAAGGGGCTTCCGGATGAGCATAAGGCAGCCAGACATGCAGAGGAACCGCCCCGGCCTTACTCAGGAAACCAAGGATCAAAAAGAAGAAAAGCAGTGTCGGGTACGCGAATGCCGAAGCGATCCCATGCATGGCGGCAAAACCTATTTCAAGGTCACCGTCAGTGACTATCAGGAAGAAGAGCAGCAGAAATACAAAACCGAAATGGGTCATAATAAAATAGAACTTGGCCGCTTCAATGGTCTTTTTCTCTTTCGCTTCCGTCAGGATCAGCTGCCAGCTTGTCAGACTCATCAATTCCCAGAAAAGCAAAAAGACAAGGGCATTGGCAGAGACAACAACGCCCAGCATGGAGAGGATGAATGCAAAATAGTGCAGCTGATAATGTATTTTTCTTTCGATATCGGGAAGGTATCCGTACGAATAAAAAAGATTTGGGATCGTACCCAGAAGGATCAGTGCAACAAAAATCACGGAAAGGGTATCAAACTGAAACATAACACAACTCCATAAAATTGCAAATACGGATATACGAGTTCGGTGGGTGTTCCATCGGACAGGAGGGCTGTGAAGAGTCCTAAAATATTTACGGAATTATACTCCCAAAGTCCTTAAGATAACTTCTGTTTAAGATCTTGCATTATTTTGATACGTATCAACAACAAACAACTGAAAAAACAATCAAGCCTTGAGATGTTAACCTCTATTTTCTCCAAACCACGTTCAACTCATCCCAAAGCTGTGATGTATCAAAAGGTTTTTTCTCTTCTTTCACTTTTCCGATTGTATGCTCTGTAAAAACAAAAGGTTGCAGATAATACGTACCCTTGTATCCTCTTTTGACCAAATCTCTGATGATTCTGTTAATCTCTTCTACTCTTAGCAGGTCACTGTGAACTGTTGTTCGCACTTCAAAAGGAAACTGTTTTTGTATTAAAAAATTAAGTGTCTTTGAAAAACGGTCAAAATGTTTATCCTTCGTGATCTCCAAATACTTCTCTTTGGGGGCCTTGTAATCAAGAGCGATATAATCAATCAACTTCTCCTCGACCAACTCTTGGATCATTTCCGGATTCAATCCATTTGTATCAAGCTTGATCTTGAATCCTAACTGCTTTATCTTTTTACAGAAACCCGCCAAATCACTGTAAAGCGTGGCTTCACCTCCGGAGAGGACCACCGCTTCAAGAAGCCCTACTCTGCTTTTGAGGAATGCTATGGCCTCCTCCTGGCTTATCTCTCCTTCCCCAAATACAATATCTTTATTGTAGCAATATACACAGCGCATATTGCACTTGGCAAACCAAAAGATGGCCGCCAGGTGATCAGGGTAATCCAGGGCTGTAAAGGGCGTAATATCATAAAGCGGTTTATGCGGCATTGCTTTGTGATCTTTTTTCAAGAAAAAACTTTCGCTCCTGATGTTCACCTTTTTTACCGATATTAAAACTCTCTACAGGTCTGTGGTAACCCATTACTCTTGTGTAAACAATACATTTGCTGCGTTCTTCTCTATGTTTTTCCAGTATTTGTTGCTGCTTCATTTCTTCTCCTTTAAAAATATATCTACACATTTCTGCGTATGACTGATCAATAGATCGATCTCTTCTTTACTGGCATTCTCAATATGAATGCCGCAAACTACCAGCAGGTCTTTTTCTATTGTATCATAAATAATACTCGCCATTTTTTCTGAAATGACATAATCTTTATGCCCTTTCTTACTTATGGTCTGTAAGCCTTTCTTTCCGTCCATCAATGTAGCCGAACCTATATGCGCCTCCTCTCCACCCGTAATAATGACCAATCGATCATTGCCTATCTCGAAGAACTCCAATGTCACCCGGTAGCGCCCTTCTCCTGCATGGATCATCAGCTTGCCTTCTGCAGGATCTCTTCATCACACTTGGGGCAATACTCATATTCTCCCGAGAGATACCCGTGCTTGTCACAAATGGAAAATGTCGGTGTCACCGTAATGTAAGGCAGCCTAAAGTTGCCAATAACATTTCTCACCAGTTTTCTGGCTGCTTCTGAAGAGCTTATCTTCTCTCTCATATACAGGTGCAGCACTGTCCCTCCTGTATATTTACACTGAAGGTCATCCTGCAGCATCAATGCTTCAAAAGGATCATCCGTATAAAATACAGGGATCTGTGAAGAGTTGGTATAATAGTTGTTCTCTTTTGTTCCCGCCTGGATAATATCGTTATACCTTTTGGCATCTTCTTTGGCGAAGCGGTAGGTCGTCCCCTCGGCCGGTGTGGCTTCCAAATTATAGAGATTGCCCGAACGTTCCTGAAACTCCTTCAGCTGTTCTCTCATGAAATCCAGGATCCGCATTGCCATCTCTTTTCCAAATGCATCGGCTATATGATGTTTGTCAGCTGTGAAGTTTCGTATCATTTCATTCATGCCGTTGACACCGATCGTAGAGAAGTGGTTGTTGAATCCGGGCAGATACCTTGCTGTATAGGGGTAAAGCCCCCTGTCATACATCTCCTGTATGAATATCCTTTTCTTCTCAAGTGTCGAATAGGCATACTCCATCAGTTTCGTAAGCCGTGCCAGAAGTTTCTCTTCATCTCCCGCATACAGATATCCCAATCGCGCCATATTGATCGTCACAACTCCTATACTTCCCGTCATTTCGGCACTCCCGAAGAGTCCGCCCCCTCTTTTGAGAAGCTCACGAAGATCCAGCTGCAGCCGACAGCACATACTTCTGACATGTCCAGGTTTATATGCCTCTTCATTGGGAATGAGTTCGCCTTTGTCATTCCTTACATACTGGCTGCCTATGAAATTCTGAAAATAGGAAGAGCCGATCTTTGCCGTGTTCTCAAAAAGAATGTCGGTATTTTCCCCATACCAGTCAAACTCTTCGGTAATGTTCACTGTAGGAATGGGAAATGTAAAAGGCTGCCCGTTCCTGTCCCCTTCAGTCATTACTTCATAGAATGCCTTGTTGATAAGGTTCATTTCGGGCTGAAAATGCTTATAGGTCATGCTTTCAAAAGAGCGGATCGTCCCATCTCTCCCTTTGGCAGCCTCCAGCAACACTTCATCATCCAGATCATGAAACAGATGGATCTGCTCTCTTGTAGGTATCTGATCCTTCAGATCGGCAGGCACTGTCCAGTCTATGGTGATATTGGTAAAAGGACTTTGCCCCCATCGGGCCGGTACATTAAGGTTATACACAAAACTTCTTATCGCCTTTTTGATCTCACCATAGGAGAGCTTGTCCCGAAACACATAGGGTGCCAGATAAGTGTCGAAAGAGGAGAATGCCTGTGCTCCCGCCCACTCACTCTGCAAAATACCCAGAAAATTTGCCATCTGTCCCAGTGCTTCCCTGAAATGCCTTGGAGCACGGCTCTCCACCCTCCCTCTTACCCCGTTGAAGCCTTCATCCAAGAGTACCCGAAGACTCCATCCGGCACAATATCCGGTCAGACAGTCCAGGTCATGGATATGGTAATCCCCGTCCCGGTGCGCATATCCTTCCTCCTTGGAGTAGATCGAATCCAGCCAGAAGTTGGCGATCACCTTTCCTGCAGTATTGTTGACCAGACCGGCATTGGAGTAGCCCGTGTTCGAGTTGGCATTGATCCTCCAGTCCGCTTTGTCTATATACTCTTTAATGGTCTGCGTAGAATTGATGTAGGTCGTGTCCTCATTCAGTCCCAGTATCTGTTCTCTTTGTATCTTATGCATATGTCGGTAGAGTATGAAAGATCGCATTACTTCAAAATGCCGATGCTCGTAAAGAACTTTTTCTATCAGGTCCTGGATCTCTTCAACAGAGATTTCATCTCTGTCCTTAATACTCTCCATCAGTTCAGTAAAGACATGCTTGTCATATGCTTTGGCTTCACTGTCAAATGCCTTTTTGATGGCATCCTCGATCTTGAACGGTACAAATTTCTGGGAAGATCCATCTCTTTTTATTATTGTTTTTATCATAAGTTCTGCTCCTGGTACAACATGCCGGTATTATAATAGAAGCTGTAAAAAAATGGTTTGACAATTGTCAATAAATTCAATATCTTCTTGACAGTCTGTTTTTTACTGCTACTTTTTGATGGAGATCAATAAAATTAATTGACTATTGTGCTACAGAAGCATCTGAATAACCAAGATGCTTTGCTATATCTACCAGTCTTTTGGCATAGCCATACTCATTATCCTGCCAGGCGGAGATCCTGAGAAGATCATCTCCCACAATAGCAGTAAAGGGGAGGTTCACTACAGCACTGTAGGGGTTTTGTACATATTCCTCGGAAGATCGGGGAAATGCCGTTGCGTCCAGTATATAGGAATACGCTGTTTCTGCCTCCTGCAAAAGTATCTCATTTACCTCTTCGACAGTCGTCTCTTTTTTGATCCTGATATCCAACGCATACAGCGTGGTACCGGGGATGGGCACACGAATGCTTTTTGCATACATTCGACCCTTTAGATGCGGAAAAAAGTACCCGGTGGCCTCGGCAGCACTGCTGAGGAGAGGAATGATATTCTGTGTAGCCGAACGGGTCCTGCGTATATCTTTGGAATAGTGTTTTCCGTCAAGCAGATTCTGATATGCCGTATAACTGTGGTACATACTCATCATTGCAGCATCGATCCCAAAATGACCGTCTATGATCTTAAAAAGGGGGACAATGGCATTGGCCGAACAACTGGAGTTGGAGATGATGGACTCCTGCCTGTACTCCCGATGGTTCACACCGAATATATAGGTCGGGGTATCATCCGTCATGGGTGCAGAGACGATCACCCTTTTGGCTCCGTTCCCGATCAATGGCAGATTGGAGTGTGTTGTCAGAAACATACCGCTGCACTGCAGAACAACATCCACATTCAAAGAGTGAAGATCCATTCTCGCAGGGTCTCTCTCGCAAAAAAGCTTCACGGGAGACCCATCGATAAGAAGTGTTCCGTTATTCAGGCTGACAGTATGCTTCAATGTACCGTAAAGGGAATCATACTTTAAAAGATAGGCCATCTGTTCATAATTGTAAAGATCATTGATACCGACCAGTTCAAAACTGTCATCTTCAAGCAGAATACGTGCTGCACTTCTGCCTATACGTCCGAACCCGTTAATGAAGATGCGTATCTTTTGATCTTTTTTCATGCCATCGATTATAGTCAAAATCCATACACTTACCATTGACAAGTATCAAAATTGACAATTATCAACACATTTAGAAAATTAAAAAGGTAAAATGGTATATTTATATGACTGGAGAATAGATATATGGATGTCAAGCACTACTACAACCCGCAGGGTGAAGAGATACTCGATGAGAAGATCTATGGCGGCTCCCCGACGGGTTTCGTCGACTTCAACCGTTCCAAATACCGATGGGACAGCAATATTTATGATCTGATGAATGCCAATACCTGGTTTCCTTCCGAAGTCAATACCAGTACGGAAAAGAAAAATTTCGAAGCGCTTACGGATAATGAGCAGTCCATCTACAAAATGACCTTTGCACAGCTGAGTTTCAACGACTCCGCACAGGAGGAGTACCTCAGTGACTTCAGACGGCTGGCGAACAACCGTCTGGTCAAATCGGTCATCTCGCTGCAGATCATGCAGGAAGTCAACCACTCCAAATCCTATGCGGTACTGCTCGATGCCTGCGGGAACTCCGAAGAAGTCTTCAACCTTTACAAGTATGACGCCGCACTCAACAAAAAGAACCTGCAGGTCGCCGAACAGTTCGCCAAATATATCGACGGGGGTTCCGCGGACAAGATGCTACTCTCTGCTATGGCAAGCGTGAACCTCGAGGGGATCTACTTCCTGCTCGGTTTCTCCTACATCTACCTGCTGGGGGACAAAGTACCCGGTGCACGGGATATGATCAAATTCATCGCAAGAGACGAGCTCAACACCCACCTACCGCTCTTTGCAAATATCTTCAAGACCATCCAGAAAGAGAACAATATCGCAACATCCACCATCGATGCAGCCTATAAGATGATAGAAGATGCCGTCAAGATCGAACTGGAGTACGGGCACTATCTTCTTGACCAGTTCCCTATTATGGGGATAACGCATGAGTTGATGGAGCAGACTGTTTACAATTATGCCAACGACCGCCTCAAAAAAATCGGACTCGATCCCATTTTTGACGAGAGTGCAACGACCTATCTTCAGAAACTGGTCACCAAACACCTGGAGATGAACGAAGTCAAAAGTAACTTCTTCGAGAGCAACGTCTCCAACTATGCCAAATCAAGCATCGACCTCAATGACTTCTAAAGAGTTCCTCCCTTATCTTAAGTGTGTCGGCACCGGTCCCAAACGCAACCGTGATCTCAGCAAAGAGGAGATGAAAACCGTTATACAGGCTTTCCTGAAAAAAGAAGTTATCCCTGAACAGATCGCAGCATTCATGCTGGGCTGGAGGGTCAAAGGTGAGAGCATCGATGAATTTGCCGGGGCCATAGAGGTCTTCGACGAGTTCATTAAACATGACCCCCTTCCCAACTCCATCGAGTTCGGCTACCCTTATGACGGGAAAGTAAAGAATCCCTACCTGCTTCCATTGACAGCACAGTATCTGCAAAAGTTCAATGTGATTCTCTCTCTGCACGGCGGACTGCTTCAGCCAGCCAAAGGCGGCATCACGCTCAAAGAGATATGTGACAATGTCACCCTGCCCGCCAATGTCCGTTTCTACGACAGAAAAGACTATTTTCCGGAACTCTACGAATTTAGTGATATCAGGGCAAAACTGGGGTTAAGAAGCTCTTTCAATACCATCGAAAAACTGCTGGGTATCTCCCAAAGCAATACGGCCATCATCGGTGCCTTCCACAAACCCTTCATCGAAAAGTATATCGCACTTTATAAAGACCGTTACAAGAAACTGATCATCATCAAAGGGAATGAAGGTACACCGGAGATCTTCAGCAAGTGCAGCATCACCATTGTGGAGAATGATGAAGTGACAGAAATGAAAGTCGATCCCGGAGCATTCGGCATTGCCTATTCAAAATCCAGAGAACCGATCACCCTCGAGAGATCTCTTGAACTCATACAGAACCCGGGTGACGAACTGATAAAACTGGCGAGGCTCAATGCCGCTGTCATTTTGTTTTTAGCTGGAAAGATAAACACAATTGAAGAGGGTATGCTGGAACTGAAAAGCCAGATCAGGCTATAGGTGCGTGCTTACGCACCCTACGGTTTTCTCCAGTAGATCAGGCGTTATCTCTTCTCCATAAAGCGGTTCTCTCCAAAAAAGTTCCTTCTCACTGTCAACAAAGAACAGTGTCGGAAATACAGTCGTATAATACATCTCTACAGGGTAGCTCTTGTTTCCTTCATAGATTACAATAACTGCAACCATCTTCTCATTGATCGTATCGACATAAGGCTTGTTCATAAAAGCAGTTTGAATAATTTTGTCGGAGAGTGCCGAGTTTTGTTTAACTACGAGAACAAGAAGAGATTTTTGCTCTTTCAGTGCTTTTTGGTGTGCCGTGTCATACGCTCCCAGCCAATGTACGAAATCGGCCGAAACAATAAGCGGGAAGAGTAAAAAGAGCAGAGATACGACAGGCTGTTTTGACAACACTTATTTTTTGTTATCCGTCTGATAGAGGAATATTCCCGAAGGATGTTTCACCTGGTAAATCTCTCTTTGAAGGAACCACTCATCCGTATCGATCACATTGACCTGGTTGGCATCATTCACGGAGACATAAAGGTGCGGATACTCCTGAGACCATCTCACATGCAACACCTTCCCTTTAAACGTAAATGTTTTTATAACCTTCAATGTTTTGGTATCGATAATCTGGATCGTCGGGAAATCTTTTCCAGAATAGGTCACTGCCAGATATTTTTTATCCGGGCTGAGCGAGGTAAATACAGGCAAACCCTGTGTTTCGATATTTTTGATAAAGTTAAAATGGTTGTCATAGACCATCACGGCATTATCGCCTACGGCAGGAATGAATGTTTTATCATCACTGAGTGACCAGAAACCGAAATGCGGTACTTTCAGCACAGGTTTATTGTCTTCGGCCGTCACTTTTATCTCGGAATATGTCATCTTGTCCAGGTCGATCACACCAAATGCTTTACTCAGGAAGAAGCCGACAATATACGTATTGTCCTTTATCATCGCATCAAAAGGCATCTTTCCTACTTTGAATTCTTTGAATATCTTGAATTTCGGTGTCCCTTTTCCTGCATTTTCATCTTTAAGCACAGTGACCTTGTCGTTATCCATCTGTGCAAAGATGATCATATCCTTGTATATCTTGATACCCACATTCTTTGAACCGGTCACGATCTTGTCTATAGGTTTGAGATCACGCGTCAGAATATCAACCGATTTGTCATCGTAGTTGGCTACGGCAACATAATTCTTCCCGATAACAAAACCGATAGCGGACTTGCTCGTTTTGTATTCTGCTTCCACTTTTTCCGTTTTAGGATCAAATTTCACAATATAGCCATCACGACTGATCAGGTAGGCATCGTCACCATCAAACTTGATGATCCCGTGATTCATGTTATGCATATGTTCCATATGTCTTCTGGCCAGGCCATCCTCAATAACGGCAACCGATTCACTTTCACGCTCTACGACAAAATACTTTTCCTTTGCATTTAGCGATGCTGAAAAAAAGGTTGTTACCAGAAGGAGCACAGAGAGGAGATATTTCATATATTTATCCTTATCTTACAAAATTGGTTCTATTGTACTGAAAAATATATAACAACTCTGTTGATAAATGTCAATTTAGGGAAAGGTACGAGAAAACATTAAAATTTTTTCCAGAAAGTTCGGCTGAAGAGTAAGAATACCGTATAAAATTCAAGCCTGCCAATGATCATCCCCATAGAAAGAACTATTTTATCAATATCCGAGAAGAACCCGTAATTATGTGCTGGCCCAGTCAGGGCAAATCCCGGCCCGATATTCCCTACACATGCCAAAGCGGTCGATACGGAAGTCATGGCATCAAATCCTCCTGCAAACAGATAGAGTGTCAGTAACATATTGGTCATCACAAAAAGAAAAATAAACCCTGTCGTGGACGAGATGATCTGGGACGAAACCTTCTGATGGTCTATGAAAACACTCAGTACTGCGTTGGGATGCAATGTTCTCTTAAACTGTACAGAAATATTCTTGAACAATACAATGTAACGTATCACTTTCACACCCCCTGCCGTCGATCCGGCGTTTCCGCCTATCAGCATGGCTATAAAAATCACCGCGATCGCCATATGCCCCCATTGTTCATAGTCAAGCGTGGCAAACCCTGTTGTGGTCAGTACGGACGCAACCGTAAAAGAGGCATGTGTCAGGGCATGAAAATAACTGTCATAGTCCACAAAGATATCAACACTGCTCAAGAGCAGTGAAAGCACAATAAATATAGCCAGATACCAAAGCACCTCTTCTCTTTTATACCCCTCTGCTTTACCGGTGGAAAAGAGTTTCAGGTGAGCCAGGAAGTTGATCCCTGAAAGGATCATGAAAAAGGTCGTGATCCATACAATCGTATTGGAATCATAATACCCCAGTGAAGCATTTTTCGTAGAAAAGCCTCCCGTAGAGATAGTTGAAAATGCATGGTTTATCGCATCGAAACCGCTCATACCTGCCCATTTCAGGGCAATGGTATCCACCACAGTAAAGAGTACGTAGATACCCCACAATCTTATGGCGGTATCTTTGACCTTTGGCGTGATCTTCTCCATCTTTATCCCTGTTGATTCAGCTTTGAACAGTGTCATGGAACCACTTGGGTTGATCAGAGAGAAAAGCCCTACCCCCAGTACGATGATTCCCATACCCCCAAGCCAGTGCATCAGGCTTCTGAGGTAGAGTATCGATTTTGGCAACGATTCAATGTCTGAAAAGACCGTAGCCCCTGTGGTGGTGAATCCGCTGACCGACTCAAAAAAGGCAGCAGCAGGCGTGATGTCGGTGTAAAGCAGAAAAGGGATCGCACCCGCTACCCCCAGAAGGATCCATATCAGATTGACCGAGAGTATGCCGCCTTTGATACTCAGCTTCATTCTGTGTTCTCTTAGCAGCAGATAAATGGTTCCGTTCAAAACGAGCAAGGCAAGATCGAAAGCAAAGAACCTGTTCATATTTTCCTGGTAGGCCCATCCCACGACAATAGCCGTAAACAGAAAGAAACTCAACGCTATACCGATGACAGAGACGAATTTGAAAATATTTTTTAAAGCGTGTATATCCACTGCTGTATCTCTTCCTTATAGTCATATTCGCCAAAAACCGCGATAATATCTCCCTGTTCAAACTGAGTAATGTCCGAGAGGGCATAAAGTTTCTCTTCTCTTGAGAGCAGAAGCACTGATGTGCCTATCTTCACTTCTCTTGGCTTTTTGCCAATGAGCTCGGAATTGGGGTAGATCTTTCGCATGAACAGTATCCCGTTTCCTCCGCAATAGTGCCTCTGCGTAACGATAGAACTTGAAGAAATCTTCTCAAGGATCGCATAATGGGCCCCGGCCTTGCTGCCTCTGACAACCACAACACCCATTTTGTGCATGAGGTTGTAATAGGCTTTATCGTTATTGACCGCCACGACTTTTTCTATACCGTATTCTTTTGCTTCAATACATTTGACGATGTTTTTTTCATCATCATGGCTCGCAGCGATGATCATATCGGCATTTTTAAGCCCCTCCTCTTCAAACAAACGCTGGTCCTCATAAGCCGAATTGATGATCGTTACCCTATGCTGCAACAGTTCCGAAGCGGCACGGCAATGGGAAATATCCTTTTCGATCATCTTGATATCCAGTTTTTTGTCCAACAATGCCTTCGCAATCTTCTGGGCCAGGGTATTGGCACCGAAAATGACGATCTTTTTAATGGAAGAAGGCATCTTTTCATCCAGTTTAGCCGAGATCTTTTCAATGGCATCCATATCACCAAACAGATAGACAAGATCCCCTTTTTCAATGCGTTCCTCTTTGCTGGGAACAAAAAATCTCTTTTCTCTCTCAATCCCTACTATAGCTACAGCATCACTCATAAACTCATTAACACGATAAAGCATTTGCGCATCGTACTGTACCCGTATGGAAATAAGTTTGTGTTTTGTCTGGTGGAACATTTTGACATTGTTCGCTTTGGGGAAAGTAAAGAGTGCTTTGACCTTGTTAGCTGTCGTGATATCCGGGAATACCGCATAGTCTATTGAAAGCTTTTCAAGCACACGGCTTTTGAGAAAACCATCATTTTTCAGCCTGATGATCTTTTTGTTTATCTCAACAACATCTTCCACAATAAGCGTAGAGAGCAGATTGGCTTCATCCGAATCCGTAACAGCTATGAACAGGTCTATTTTCTCAAGGTTGAGCATCTGGTAGGTTTTCGGGTTCTCAATATCACCATGGACGACCATGACATCTACATCTTCATCCAGTTTGTTGAGCTTGGAGATATCTTTGTCTATGACCATAACATTGTGCTGGTAGGAAAGTGTCTGGGCAAGACCGTACCCTACCGTTCCCGATCCGGCTATCATAATATCCATCTTGGCATCCTTTTAAAAAGCATACTCTCTTAAAACTTTAAAGTCTCTTGTTTAATAAGCTCTGGTTCCATCAGACTTTTGTCTTTAAGATCTATCGCTTTAGCACAGTCACTTTTGGCCAGCTGTACATAGAGTGAAACAGTTACGACATCACCTTTCTGTAGAGAAGGGATGTCATACGTCAGTATTTTTGTCTCTTTGGCATTAAGATTGTGTACACTGCCCTCTGTCGCTGTAGCAGGGACGATTATTTTTTTACCGTCTTTTTTAAAACTGTAGGAAAAATACCCCTGTGCATCTTCGGCAGGGTCTTGCTTGTAGTTTCGCCAGATCATTTTGCCTTTTCGCATGACCTTTATCTTTAAAAACTTTGCACGTGCAGGCTGTATGATCAACGGATGCTCCATTTTATTGTCCAGCATCACTTCCAGCTTTTTATTTTTCACTGTAAGTGTAATATCGACACCTGTTTTTCTGAATGCCTTGTCATGAATACCAAGGAATTTGTGGCTGGCATGCTGTCCTCTGGCACGCTTGTCCATCTTCTCTGCACCACCCTCTACCTCCGGCATATGGCAACGGATACACCCCAGACTGTTCTGTGTGTCATCCATGGCTTTAAAAATAGTAACATTGTTATCGTTCAGTTTATGCGAATGGCACCCCATACAGACCTTCTTGGCATAGACCGGATTCGATGCAGAAGAGTGTTTGTCACTCGCATCGGGATGGACCAGTCTGCCGTACAGCGTAGGCTTGTAGTGCTCCGCCTGTCTTGCTTTGGTATTGATATTGAACTGATGTGCCTTCTTGACATAGGCTATCGTATGACAGAAATAGCATGAAATAGCATCAGTATGGGTCTTGTTGGCTTTATCGGGTCTTGCTTTGCCGCTTAGAAGATCATCCATATTGTCCGCCATGGGCATATGGCAGGTGGCACAGGCATATTTTTTACTGTCGGCAGTATCGGCTACCTTGCGGTGCAGTTCATCATTGAAATAGCTTTTGGAATGCTGTGAGCTTTGAAATTCATCATAGATATTCTCATGACACTCTTTACAGGAATGGTTGTCCATATATTTGGCGGCAGAAAAAGAAAAAAGTGTGAGAAATAAAATCAGAAGCCTGATTAGCGCTGTCCGTTCCATCTGTGATCCTGGTAATTTATTGAGATGATCCTTGGATCATCTCAATAAATTACCCTCTCCCGAAGGAGAGAGTAAGAGTTGGATTAAGCACCCGGTACGTGTTGTCTATGCTCAACAGAGTATGTAAAGGTAGGTGTAGTCAAGTTTTCGATGTACTTGATGAACTTACCTGTTTCTGATTCGTAGATACCGATTCTACCGGTGGTCCACTCAGAGATCATTGTCCACTTACCATGGTTCGCAGGCTCAGCGTGAAGGAGTCTTGGCTGCACAGGGTCTTTAACCTTGGCACCATGTTTTCCTTCTGCTACAGGAGGCATAAGCTTCTCGTTACTCATCTTGGAAGCTACTTCGTTCACAGGTATTTTTTCATACTGTGTCGCATCCCATTCCTGAAGGACTTTTCCGCTTTTCGCATCGATCAGCTGACCCTTTGCTTTACCGACTTTGATGATTCTGTCAGTCTCAAGTGTCTCTTTGTTGATCAGGTGCACTTCGTTGTACTTGTCTGGCTTGCCAAGAACACAGTCAGACCAGATCCATGGTGTATCTTCTCCCGTACCGACGAAGAGGCCACCACCTGCTGTTTTTACCTTCTTCACAATGTTCCAGCCTGGAGATTCCCAGATGACCACTGAACCGAAGTTCATAGAGTTCGTTGCATTGAGCTGCTTGCCGAGTTTCTTGTTGAACCAGCTTGAACCCTGACCTGGGTGCGGCTTGGATTTTTTACCGGTATGTACTTTGGCTGCCAAAGCTTTGGTTTTAAAGTCAACGATACCCATAAGATCTGAACCCTGTGAAGCGATCTGGAAGTATCTACCGAAATCTTCACCTTTATTCTCATTCAGGAAACAGTCATGGAGGATCTTACCGATGTTTGGAATATCACCCACGATTGGGAAGTCAGGCTTAGAGTAATCAATAATATAGGTATGACCTGCATCTTTCAATGCCACAGCGAAGTATGGCCCATACGGTGTATCGGCGATACCGGCAACTCTTGATGGTCCGATCTGTCCGTCAGGATCGATCACACGGCTGGTATCATAGGCTTTTAGAGGCTTAAGTGTATGTGCATCACACAGTACGGCACCACCTGGATTGTAGTTACCCGCTATGACATATTTACCATCCGGAGATACAGCAAGGCCTCTTGACTCCTGTCCGACCTGTACAGAGGCGACAGCCGGCTGACCCGGTGCACCGATATCGAACATTGTCAATCTACCTGAACGTGAGATGGAGTAGGCATATCTAGGCTCTGCTTTGTTAGTCACTGTTACGTGTACCGCGAAGCCTGCTTTATGTCTGGAAAGTACTTTACCTGTTGTAGAATCGATAAAGTCAACCAAAGAAGCATCTCTCTCTGTCGCAAAAGTAATGTCTTTTACATTTTTGACATCTCCGCCTTTATATTTAAGATTACCGTTCTTGTCTACAGGATACTTTTTAGCCAATGCATCGACATCTGCCAATTTAATCCAAGTCTGCTGCACTTTCTCAAGATCAAGTTTGAGCTCGACAGTGTTCTTCCAGTCCATCAGCCAGTTAACCATTCCCGCTGCATCGTCTTTTGAGAATTTAGCACTCCACGCAGGCATTGCTGTATTTTCTCTACCATGCAAGATAGTTGCAGCTAAATTCTCTGCATTCTTCTTTTTAAGTGCTTTAGGTCTAAGGTCGGAACCGACACCACCCTGGTGGATTGGACCGTGACATCCCTGACACTCTTTCTCATACATCTTGGCAAAATCCATATTGGATGTACCTGCAATAGCCAGTGTTGCTACAAAACTTGTTGCTGCAGCCAATCCTAAAATTCTGTTTAATTTCATTTGTTCTCCTTTTTTAAAAACATCAATGTAACATAGATAAAATGGATCATTTTACCTATGTTTTACAATACGTTTTACGAAGAGCTAACCCATAGCCCTTCACAATATTGCAGGATTTACTTTTCCTGCTGCAATCTCTTTTTCTCACTGAAATAGATCCAGAACATCGGTAAAATAATTATCGTATGTAAAAAGATCGTCAGTGTCAGAGGTCCCTGATTGAGCCAGCCAAAAAAACTTGGTACGACATCAGTAAACGGTTCAAATAACATTCCCATTTCTCTCTCCTTCTTTTTTAGTTGGTACGGAAGATCCGTACCTTTTTGTATTTAGGCAGCCTGTGCTGCTTTTTGCTCTTTACCAATGGTAAGAAGATCCCACACAAGGTAGATGAATCCTACGAATGTCACCACACCCATAATCGCTCTCCAGACCATAGCCTGAACAAACCAAGGCAACTCCTGCGCAGCAAAGAATGCAGTCCATCCGGCACCAAGCTCAGCTCTTTCTACAAGTACCTGCTCATAACCGGCAATCGTCAAGGCTACAGTCATTCCCAGTACACCAAACACAATAAGGAAAATCCCCATTTTAGATTTAAAGGTTGCCTTTAATCTCTCAATACCATACGCATACTGAACACCCAGGTACATCATCCCGATAAGGATCGTAGCATAAGCCCCGAAGAATGCCAGGTGACCGTGAGCCGCTGTAAACTGTGTACCGTGTGTATAGATATTTACCTGTGGCAATGTGTGGAAGAATCCCCAAACACCTGCACCCAAAAAGTTACCAAACGCGTTTGTTACGATCCATGCAATAGCCGGTCCATTATTTGCAACAGCCCCTTTATGACCTTCTGCTTTTGCTATACCCTGTTCTTTACCCCAGTCGTAGAGTACGTGAACAAACATTGCTACCAATGGAACTGGTTCCAGTGCTGAGAATAGCGCACCAATTTCCCACCAGTACTCAGGTGTACCGATCCAGAAGTAATGGTGACCCATACCAAGGATACCAGAACCAAATAACATAAGAACTTCGATCCATAGCCACATTTCAACGATCTCTCGTTTAGCACCGATGATCTTGATAAGTGAATACGCTGCAAGAACTCCTACAAATACTTCCCAAGTCGCTTCAACCCAAAGGTGTATAACCCACCACCACCAGAATTGGTCCATAGAAATGTTATCTGTGAAGAACATACCTGCAACATAAAGACCGGCAAGCGCAAGCAAGTCAGCGACCATCACTGTCATGATCCCTGTTTTCTGTCCCTTCATAAAGGTTGCAAAAACATTCCAGTAAAAGATAAGTACAACTACGACGATACCGATATCGGCCCATCTTGGTGCTTCAACATACTCTCTACCTTCGTTGATCAGCCAGATAGATGCTTCAGTACCGGCACCGACCTGAATAAAGATATATACAAGTACAACCACTGTTACAGCAGCTGTTAGAACCCAGAATGCGAGTTTGCCAAGTCCGGCATGCACCAACTGTTCACCTGTTTCATCAGAAAGCATGAAATAGACCGATCCGATCATTGCATAAAGCATCCAGACGACCAGTGCATTGATGTGTACCATTCTGGCAACGTTAAAGTCAAACAGTTCAAACAAGAACCCCGGAACCAGGAATTGTATCGCAGCGATAAGACCCATAAGAAGCTGTGCACCAAAGAGTATGATCGCTACTCTGAAATACATCATTCCTAATTCTTTACCTTTATCACCCGCAAATTCATTTGTTTTAATACTAGTGAGCATTTGTGCCTCCTGCTTTGAATTGATCAACAGTTTTCGAGAAGTTTCTTGGGAAACCGTTGGTGTCGATACTACTCATATGCTTGAGGAAAGCTACCAATCCTTTTGCTTCATCTGCGGTAATACCGAGATTTGGCATCATACGTGCATGTGTAGGATACTGTGAAGGATGCTGAAGGAATTCAGCCATTGCTTCCTCGACTGTACTCTTTCCTGTCATACCCTGAAGCGGTCCGCCTTTCTGCCATGCAGGATCCAACCATGCTTTTGTAAGATCCGGAGCAAAATAAGCACCGTTACCTAAAAGTGTATGACAATTCATACAGTTCTTTGCCTGAGAAGTCAGTTTACCAAGGTGTAGCAATGCTGCTGCATCCTTTTGACTCCACTCTTTACCGAAGAATGGCTGTTTTTCACCGATCACCGGTACCTCATGCCCTCTTTTTTTACTCATTTTGTAATCAATTTTATAATTGATAACCGTTGCTGCCGGTACTCTCTTGTCTACCCCGTTCTTAAGGTCTGCATCTGTACCCATACTGATCTGTCCAAGCGTATCGAACGAAAGCCAGATAAGCAAAATCGTTGCAAATCCTGTTACCCATGCCGCTGAACGACGCCAGAATGGAATACTCGTCCATACCGAAACATTTTTGTTAGCCATGTGTCCTCCTTTTTTATTTATAAGACGCTTTTTGAACAAAGTCCAACAAAGCTACGCTAACGCTGAGCCAACTTCAGCAGTTGGCTCATGCAGCTGGCCGCATTGATATTTTGTTCACAAAACATACTTATTTATTTTGTATCCTGCACCGTATCGTCTGCTTCTTCATATCGCTCATCCGCTGCACTTATCAGATAAAAATAAAGATGCGGGATAAAGAAATACGCTACCATCGTTACCATCAGCACTTTTACGGTGAAATGGTTACTCTGGATGAGCATCGCGAAGTCGTACAGGAAGTAAGTTTGTAATGCCCAAAATAGATACCCTACAGGCATCCACTTTTTGGAAAAGTACCCCATTTTGGCAAGGGTGATGATCGCTGCATACCCTATACCAAAAAGAAGTACCAGTGTCGATTCAATGAAGATCGGTAAGAACTGATCCAACGCGATCTCCGGACGAACGATTAACTGCTCCATTCATGTCTCCTGTTGAAATATCTATTTACTAAAGGGGTCAAAACCCTAGAGCATAGGTGTATTATGACAGTTTAGAGGTTAGAAGAGCTTGACATATATCAAGAAAAAGGAGAAAAATCAAGGAAATTTATTTCTTGATTAAGTAGTAATTATAGTTATGCTTCGGAAGAAAAAGTTATGGATGCATCGTTATTCAACGATACATCTCGCAGCAAAGAAAGGTCTTGCGTAATTGGGTGAGACAAAGTTGTCACCTTCAAGTCTCCAGTCGTTTTCCTTTGTAATATACACCGACTGTGCCACTTTACGTTGCATTCTGCTTTCACAGATAACGGTCTGCCCATTCTCGAAAGCAGTTTGGACCGCTTCCATTCTGCTCGTGGTGATCTTGTAATGCAGCCCTACCATGATGGCGATCACCAGTGATACCCACAAAAGCCCTCTCTTCCATGCACCTTTTGCCATGAACGGCCGCGTACCGACAAAAAGAGTGATGAGAAGAATGATGCCGCCTAATATAAGGTAGGCACCTTCGAGATAGAAAAAGTTTTTCATAATATTATTTGCCTCTGTTTAGCGTAATTTAAATTGATAAATATATGGTAACACAGTTTCCCCTTGTCCTAATTGATATTCATCAAGCCTGCTTTAAACAAAAACATCTATACTTGCAGAAATCATTTTCATTACTATTACAGCAAGTTTATAGCTGAATATTTCAAAAGGCCCACCATGCAGAACATGCGAAAATATCTTCTACCCGCATTTTTCCTGGCTTTTCTCCTGATCGGCATCAATGCCCTGATAGAGAGCAAACCCAGCCCGAAAAATACACGGGTCTACAAAACCGTACAACAGTTCAGCCCCTATGCACTCGAAAAACGTTTTGGCGGCTTGCAGATCATCAACAAAGAAGACCCGAAATTCAAAGAAAAACCCAACAATATGACCATCTTCAAAGAGTTCGAGCGCCTGGAAAAAGAGTGGGGCAAAAAGCATTTAAAACTTAAAAATGATACACTGGTCATACTGGACAATAACGGTACAACAGTCCATACGCTGCCTCTTCAAAGTAAAGAAGAGACAACGTTCATACATCATTACTACGGGATATAATTATGCAGGATCTTGTCTTAACACTGGTCTTTTCCATTGTCATGCTGGTCTTCATGGCCTTCCCCGCTATGAAGATCTCCGACTGGCTGCAGGAGAAAATGGCATTCTCGGACAGAACTCATAATGTTCTCCAGATACTTCTCACTGTTTTCCTTTCCCTCTGCATAGGCCTTTTCCTTAAGTATGCATAACCACATATTAACAACAATTTAGCTAAAATAATCCATTAATTTTACATCCGTATCGGGTGTCTTGGAGTATAACAATGAATGAAGCAAAATATATCTGGATGGATGGAGAATTGATAGACTGGAAAGATGCCAAAGTGCATATTCTCACACATACAGTACACTATGGAAATGCTGTTTTTGAGGGAACCAGAGCATACCAGACTGAAGATGGCTTAGCCATTTTCAGACTGGATGATCACTGCAAAAGACTTTTCAATTCTGCCAAGATTGTTGCTATCAAACCAAATATGGATTATGAAACAGTAAGGCAGGCACATATTGAAGTACTGAGAAGTAATGGATTTACCGGAAATGTATATATGAGACCTCTTATATTCCTGGGATATGGACAAATGGGGGTACATCATGTCAAAGCTCCTGTCAGAACGGCGGTTGCTGCCTGGGAATGGGGGGCTTACCTCGGTGATGAAGGCCTTGAAAATGGTATTAAGGTCTGCACCTCGTCTATTACACGCAATCCGAACCGTTCTACTTTTGGCAAAGCCAAGGCAGCAGCAAACTACCTCAATAGTCAAATGGCCAAATATGAAGCTATTGAAAATGGTTTTGAGGAAGCACTCATGCTTGACGAGAACGGTTTTGCAGCAGAGGGAACAGGTGAGTGTCTTTTTATCGTAAGAGATGGTGTTTTAATTTCGCCTCCGAACGATAATTCCCTGGAATCTATCACCCAGGATACTATTTTAGAGCTCGCAAAAGATGCCAATATACCAATAGAGCGCAGAAATATTACCCGGGATGAGATCTATATCTGCGATGAAGCATTCTTTACCGGAACCGCAGCCGAAGTAACGCCGATCAACTCACTTGATCACAGAGTTGTCGGCAATGGAGCAAGAGGGCCCATGACAGAGCAGCTTCAAAGTGCCTATTTTGATGTTGTTTTTGGCAGAAATGAAAAATACAAACACTATTTGACTTATATTTAACATATAAATACATCAAAAACAAAAAGGAATGCAATGCCTGCAGACATGAACGACTATTTCAAAAAGAAAAAACCCAATAACAGCAATAATAACAATCAGGGAAACGGGAACAATAGTTTCCAAAACCCCATGGGAGGTATGGGAAAAGGTGCCTCATGGATACTCATTGTCATTGCCATTGCTTTTGGCCTTTTTGCCCTCAAACCTTTTACCATTATCAATTCCGGTGAGGTCGGCATCAAGATCAATACCGGTAAATTCGAGGACACTCCTTTACAGCCGGGACTACATTTCTATATACCCATCCTACAGAAGATCGTACCGGTCAATACCCGTATCAGGCTCATCACCTACTCTGATATCTCTACAGGCGCACTGGGTGAAGGATACAGAAATTATGAAGGCGGGCTTAAACGGAACCCTGCCATAACCGTGCTTGACAGACGTGGACTGACCGTCAATATCGATCTGGCCGTGCAGTACAGGCTGCGTGCCGAAACAGCACCAAAGACCATTGAAAAATGGGGTACGAGTTGGGAAGAGAAGATCATCAACTCCAAAGTACGTGAAGTGGTACGTGATGTCGTAGGACAGTACACGGCAGAACAGCTTCCCGAAATGCGTAATGAGATCGCTGCGGCTATTGAAACAAAGATCAAGCAGAGTGTACAGGAGCTTCCCGAGAAACCGGTCATCCTTACTTCTGTAGAGCTCAGGACCATCAATCTCCCCACAAAGATCAAAGAACAGATCGAGCGTGTACAGATCGCCAAGCAGGAAGTGACCATTGCCGAGCAGATGAAAGAAAAAGCGAAACAGGAAGCACAGCGTAAAGCGGAGATCGCACGCGGTGAAGCGGAGAAGAACCGTATCGAAGCACAGGGTGAAGCGGACAAGATCCGTATTGAAGCTGAAGAACAGGCCAAAGCGAACAAACTCATTTCAAATTCACTCACATCTGATCTTCTGCAGCTCGAGCAGATCAAGACACAGGGAAAATTCAATGAAGCACTCAAGGTCAACAAAGATGCTCAGATCTTCCTGACACCCGGCGGTGCGGTACCGAACATCTGGGTAGATGCCAAAGGCAAAGAGCAAAAAGCCATCTCGGCTGCTCAATAATATCTCGTAGGGTGTGCCATTGCACACCGCAGATAAGAAGAACGGACATCATCGGTGTGCAATGGCACACCCCCTACACATGGAGAAATTTATCATGACCATAGACTGGAACAAAAACCCCCTTATCCCCGCTATTGCACAGGATGCACAGACAAACGATGTCCTTATGCTTGCCTACATGAATAAAGAAGCCTATGAACTCACCCTCTCTACAGGGTATGCACACTATTTCAGTCGCTCTAAACAGCGGATCTGGAAAAAAGGTGAAAGTTCCGGGCATACACAGGAAGTTAAAGATGTACTTCTTGACTGTGATGCAGATACCGTGATACTCAAGATAAAACAGAACGGTGTTGCCTGTCATACAGGACGTAAAAGCTGTTTCTTTACCTCTGTCTTGCAAGAGAAGGTCATTCTGGACAAAGAGGTCGATACCGATGCCATTTACGGTGTGATCGATACCCTTTACCATACCATTCTTGAACGAAAAAATGCCTCAGCAGAACAGAAATCATGGACAAAAAAACTTCTGGATGACAAAGATCTCATGCTCAGCAAGATACGTGAAGAGGCGGATGAAGTCTGTGTCGCTATCGATGAAGAGAGTGATGAACAGGTTATCTACGAAACTGCCGACCTGCTCTACCATACCCTTGTAGGACTCGGATACAGAGAGATCTCTCCGGACAGAGTAAAACAGGAATTGGCAAGACGTTTCGGAATGTCAGGAATAGAAGAGAAAAAGAATAGAAAAAAATAACGGATTCATCCGTTGTTGTAGGTCGGGGTGAGGACACCCCAACCTACACTGTAATTAACACCCTCCGGCACACCCTGGACTCTCGGCACTTCCCCCCGCAAAATAATCCCCGTCAAAACTGACAAGTGAATAGTTTCTATCTTTTCCGAGAGACTCTTTCAATCCCTCTATGGACAAAAAACCAAGTGAATCGGCACCCATATTTTTAGCGATCTCTTCAGGAGTATATTTGGTAGAAACAAGCTCCTGCTTCGTCGGCGTATCGATACCGTATCGGCAGGGGTATTTGATCTCCGGTGCCGCGATGCGCATATGTACTTCTTTGGCACCTGCCTCTTTCAGCATTCTGACGATCTGCTTGGAAGTCGTACCTCTTACCAGTGAATCATCAATGATCGCTACTCTTTTCCCACGAATCAAATGTTTGATAGGAGAGAGTTTCATCTTCACTTTAAGGTCACGGATCTCCTGTGTAGGCTCAATGAACGTTCGCCCAACATAGTGGTTCCGTACGATACCCATCTCAAAAGGCACGCCCAGTCCGTCTGCATATCCTCTGGCGGCAGCCACACCCGAATCGGGTACCGGCAGAACCAGGTCAATGTCTGCCGGTGTCTCTTCGGCCAGTTTTCTACCCATTCTCAAACGCATTTCATAAACATTCTTACCATCGATAATAGAGTCCGGTCTTGCAAAATAGATATATTCAAAAGCACAAGGGTGATAATCAGGTTCAAATATCTGCTCGGAAAGAGGTTCTTTCCCCTCTTCGAAGATCAGCATCTCACCGGGCTTGACATCACGTACGAACTCTGCACCGACAAGATCAAAAGCACAGGTTTCGGAAGCGACTATCCATCCACCGTCTTTGAGCTTGCCAAGGCTGAGAGGACGAATACCGAATCTATCACGGATCACGAACATTTTGGAGCGGCTCTGAATGGCCAGACAGTAGGCACCCTCTATTTTATATATCATATCTTTGATACGGTCGACCAGCGCATCATTTTGGCTTTTGGCAATAAGGTGAATGATATTCTCAGTATCCATATCGGTCTGGAAAATAGCTCCACGATCAATCAGTCTGTTACGCACTTCGTTTTTATTAACAAGGTTTCCGTTATGCACGACTGAGATCTCACCGAGTTTATATTTGGCAAATACAGGCTGGGAATCACCGGCAGATTCACTTCCGGCAGTAGAATAACGGTTATGCCCTACAGCACATCCACCTTCCATACTGTCGAGTGTCTCCTGTGAAAAAACGTCTGCCACCATACCGCGTTTTTTGTA
The DNA here is from genome assembly GCF_000987835.1 of Sulfurovum lithotrophicum. NCBI lineage: Bacteria > Pseudomonadati > Campylobacterota > Epsilonproteobacteria > Campylobacterales > Sulfurovaceae > Sulfurovum > Sulfurovum lithotrophicum. The sequence goes on from NZ_CP011308.1 coordinate 1,998,678, forward strand.
CATGAAGATACGCTCACCGTTCGCCGTGGAGATACCCGTAGCTTCCTGCCCGCGATGCTGCATCGCAAAGAGAGAGTAATAGGCTACCGTAGAAGCTTTTTTCGCACCGAACACACCGACAATTGCACACATTATAAAGCTCCTTCTGAGTTTAGTGAATAGTTATAGTAATGTATCATTTTAGATTCCTAAACAATCATTGATGGAGTAAAGACCATTCTTCTGGTCTACCAGCCATTTTGCCGCTCTGATGGCACCTTTGGAAAAAGTCTCCCTACTGGTTGCCGTATGGTTGAGCTCGAGGAATTCACCATCATTGTAGAAACCGACCGTATGCCGCCCTACGATGTCACCGCCGCGCAGTGCCATTACCGCAATCTCATCCTTGGTTCTTGCACCGATCTGACCGTCCCTACCGGACACTCTTACATCATCAAGCTCAAGTCCACGCCCTTTGGCAGCGAATTCGCCCAGTGTCAGTGCCGTACCGCTTGGTGCATCTACTTTGTGTCTATGATGCTGCTCTACGATCTCTATGTCGAAATCTTTCAACGTCGCTGAAACCTGCTCAACCAGCTGCTTTAAAAGAGCGATGCCCGCAGACATATTGGAAGAGTAGAGTACCGGCATCTCTTTGGCCGCTTCAGTCAGAAGATTTTGCTGATGTGCCGTAAAGCCGGTCGTTGCAATGACAAGCGCCGTAGGATTCTTCAGCGCTTCTTCACAAAGCTCCTGTGTGGCGACAGGGGCCGAGAAGTCTATCACGACATTAGAGGCCTTAAGTACTTCACTCATGGAATTGGTGATGAGCACTTCATCGGGGACATCTACCGTCAGCTCATCGAACACATGCAGCGCAGCAAGCTCCAGCCCCTCTTCTTCAAGCACATTCTTGATCAGATGCGCACCCATTCTTCCTGTACTACCGACGATTCCTACTTTTGTCATACTGTTATCCTTATGCCTGTTCTTGAATATATGAAATTACCTGCAATGCAGCTGTCGCACCGTCACCGGCTGCAACCACGACCTGCTTTGGTGCCTCGACACGAAGATCGCCTGCGGCATAAAGCCCTTCTACCGATGTCCTCATACTCAGATCAACAATTACCTGACCCCAGTCGTTCATTTCACAGATGAATCCGCCGTTCTCATCTTGCAGTACTTCATTTCGTACATCATGCCCGACAAACACAAAGAGTCCTGTATTCTTCATATCTGTGATCTCATCTGTTTTTATATTCTTGATCTTTACACCCTGAAGTCCCATCGCATCACCATACGCCTCTTCAATAACAGAATCGGTCACAAGATGAATATTCTCTTTTTTCTCGACTCTCTCCATCGTTGGAGGTGCTGCCCTGAATGCATCTCTTCTGTGTACTACATAGACATCAGAACAGATGTTGGAAAGATATAGTGCCTCTTCCAGCGCGGTATCCCCCCCACCCAGTACGGTAACAGGTTTGTCTTTATAAAAGAATCCGTCGCAGGTTGCACAGGTACTCACACCTTTACCAAAAAACTCATCTTCACCTTTGAATCCCGCACGTTTAGGTACTGACCCCGTACAGACAACAGTCGTTTTTGCTTCTACCTGCTCTCCGCCCTCAAGTATAATGGTAAAATGTTCACCTGTTTTTGCTATGCGTTCTACTTTTTTCATTTCATGCTTGAGACCAAAATGAAAACACTGTTTCTGCCAGGTATCCATAAAATCCATACCTGTTTTGTCATGCTCGAAAAATCCCGGATAGTTCTCTATCTCCGAACTCTGCGTGATCTGTCCGCCCGGCATTCCCATTTCGAACATGGTTACATTCTTCAGCCCGCCTCTGGTCGCATAGAGTCCTGCCGTAAGCCCAGCAGGCCCACCACCGATAATTGCACAATCTAACATACTGAATCCTTGAAAAAGTTAAAATTTTTAAACAAATAATTACTGAAATTATACACTTTAAATACTTGGTTAATAATTTTTAAAAGGAGTTTGGTTTGGTTTAAGAGGGAGTACAGGAGGAAAACCTCCTGCAGTTACAGCACAGCTTACAGCAGTGCGTTGATTTTTTCTGCAAATGCATCTTTGGAAGCGGCACCTACCATTTGGTCCGCTACTTCACCGTTCTTGAAGAAAAGGATCGCAGGGATAGATCTGATACCGTATTTAACAGCAAGTTCCTGCTGCTCGTCAGTGTTCACTTTAGCGATAGTCGCCTTGCCTTCGTACTCTTCTGCCAATTCCTCAACAACAGGAGCGATCATTCTACAAGGTCCGCACCATGGAGCCCAGAAGTCTACCATTGTTACACCTTCAGCTACTGTCGCGTCAAAGTTTTCGCTTGTCAATTCTACATATTTTGCCATGTTTAAATCCTTTTATTTTGGTTTGATTGAAAGATTATATCTTAAATTCATTAATGGGTTATAGCTTATATTTATTATTTTGTCAACTTTTTGAGCCAAATTACCTTTGGGAACATTTTTTAATCCAGCGGTACTTCTTCAAATTCCGAAGAGCGTGTGCCTTCTATCGCTTTATTGCTGCACCCTTTGACGGTATAGACAAAGGATATCTTCGGTTCATCCGTACTGTTCCTGTTGGCTCTATGTAACAATTTGCAGTGAAAAAGGACTACATCCCCTTTCTGCAGCGGGTAACACACTTTCCCCGTAATGGCCTTCCGGTTCTCTTCACAACTGTCGGAGAAGTAGTCTTTCTCATCGAATTGTGACGGAGCAAAATCCATTTTATGGCTCCCCGGAATAAATTCAAGCACGCCATTCTCTCCATTCTCTTCATCAAGAGCCAGCCATACACTCACAAGATTGTCATTTTCAAAGTGCCAGTAGCGGAAATCCTGATGCCATCTGGTCTCGGTAGAGGTATGCGGCATTTTAGTCATAATGGAATTATGATGGGCAATGGTAATGGTCGGATTTTCTCCGAGTATCTGCTTCAGAACCGGACGTATCTTTTCATTCTCCATCCAGTGCTTGAATACAATATCGCGGTGATATACCTGTCTGAGGCGGCGAACCGTCACCTGTCCTTCAAAGAGATGTGCTTTCCCGTCCGAGATAAGCTTACGCTCCTCTTTGGTCTTGCCGACATACTCCAATTCTGTTTCGATCGGTGGTACTTTATGCTTCAGGTGTGCCAGAGCAATATCTCGTATCGTATCACAGAGCTCATGGTCTGCAAATTGGGGCAATAGCAAAAAGCCATTTGCTTCAAAATTCTGAAGCACTTCTTCTGTCAATCTCATCATTCACTCTTTAAATATTTATTATTTGCAATGATTATAGCGTAACATTCTCAATGAATTCAACTTCATCACCACGGATAATGAGTGCATCTACGGAAAAAGAAACATCGATCTTTTTACTTTTCATATAGTAGTGTGCAGAGTTAATCACTTTTCTGAGCTTGTCAGGCGTCACATTATAGACAGGGTCAAAGTCCGCTTTCCCCGACTTCACTTCAATGAAATGCAGTACCTCATCTTTCTGGGCGATGATGTCGATCTCACCTAGTTTTCTGGCGAAGTAATTCCGTTCGATGACAATAAAGCCTTCCTGCTCCAGGAACAGGGTAGCCAGATCCTCACTTTTATCACCAAAAATTTTGGGGAGTTCACGCATCTTTTATAAATCCCATAACTTTTTCATCTGTTCTTTGTGTATCGTTCATAAGAGTATCTAAGATATCAAATACTTTTTTGAACTGTTTATCATTTTTACGTTCAAGTTCTATAATTTTTTTACCCAAAGCATTGTAGTGTAAAGTAAATTCTCTGAGTTTCGTAAAGGTACGCATAATCTCTATACTCACATCTATAGCTACTTGACTTTTAAGTACCGCAGAGAGCATATAAACACCGTTTTCGGTAAAAACAAATGGTAATTTTCGTCTACCTCCATGCTTTTCCAAACTTGATATCACAAATTGTGATTTCAAGTTTCCATACTCTTCTTCTGTAAGTTGAAACATAAAATCTTCTGGAAATCTTTCTATGTTACGCTTAACAGCCTGATTTAAAATTCTTGTTTCTATCTGATACAATTCCGCTAAATCTTCATCAAGCATGATCTGCTTTCCACGTAGTGTGTATATTTTATCATGTATAGGTATAGTGAGTTCATTCATGGGTACTCCTGCCAGTTTATATTAGAAGTATAGAGGGAAAAAGAGGAAGGGGTTAAAAATATGTCATATTGTAATACTTTTCAAGCATTACAATTATATTTGCAAGTGTAGATTCCCTACGGTCATGACATCTTTTTAATAATCTCTGACTAAGAATTTCATTCTAAACGTCTGAAATGAAAAGAGAAAACCTTATAAAATTATATATTTTATGAGGTTTTATAAATAAGACATTCTTGCTATACTATTAATATTAAAATATCGTACTAAAGGAATCAAATGCCTCTCGATCTATCAGAATCTCTTGTAATTGGGATATCTGCAACCGCATTATTCGATCTTTCAAAAGCAGATAGCAATTTTCGTAAAAAAATAAAAAAAGATCCCGATACAGCTATTGAAAAATATAGAAATTATATGCTCAAGCATGAAAATGATCCACTTGACGATGGTACTGGTATGCCCCTTGTTAAAGCATTATTAAATTTGAATAAATATCAAAAAGAAGGTGAACCTCCTATAGTAGAGGTTGTGGTTATGTCAAGAAATAGTCCAGAAACAGGGTATAGAGTTCTGAATGAAATACGAAGAAGAAAATTGAAGATATCCAGATCGGCTTTTACTGCAGGGGAATCAAATGTAGATTACTTGGATGCCTTTTATGTAGATTTATTTTTAACAACAAGTGAAAAGGATGCACAAAGGGTTATTGATAGTAATGTATGTGCCTCTGCAATTGTAAAAGCTCCACCAAAAATAAATAAGCATCTAGCAGAGGATCAAGTTCGTTTTGCATTTGATGCAGATGCAGTAATTTTTAGTGAAGATAGTGAAATAGTAAATCAGACTAAGGGGTTGCCTGCTTTCCATGAGAATGAGGATAAGTCACAAGATATACCTCTGAGAAAAGGACCACATGCTAAACTTTTAATGAAGTTGGCAAAAGTTCAAGAGCGATTACCTGGAAGAATAGAGTTTTCCCCTATTAAAATCGCTATCATGACAGCACGGAATAGTCCTGCCGAAATGAGAGTTATCAAAACACTTAGAAGCTGGAATGTATATGTTGATGAAGCATTTTTTCTAGGAGGTTTGCAAAAAAGCCGTTTTTTAAAAGCATTTAAACCCCACATATTTTTCGATGATCAAGACTCTCATTTGGATCCTGCAGCAGGAGATGTACCATCTGCTAAAGTCCTATACCCAAGTGGTTCACCACTTACGAAAATGATTAAGAAAAAGAAAAAACATTAACAATTTTTCTTGAACTGAACCCTAAATTCATAATAGTTTTGTCACAGCTTTAAATTGGTAGCTAGGCTAGACCTTCCAGCCAATGTACAACATCTTCTGCATTGTCAAAAATTTTATCTAATGACATACTAATCATAGGATTATTCCCTGATGGTAGTTGCCTTCTTATATCAGTTTGTATCCCTATACATTTTTTATCTAAAGCATACATGTATCCAATTTCAAATGCAACACCTTCATCAATATGGGCACCATCTAAAATGGCGAGCAATATATCACAATTTTCCATAGCTGCAATATCTGCAGAAAAAATCTTTCTTTCCGCAATACTTAATGCTACTCCTTGATCAAGTAAGTTTTTAAGTAATAGTCCATCTTCTTGAGGTAAATAAACTTCATAACGAGAGGTCAATAAATTTTTTATAGACTTATTGTATATTCTTTCCTGCTCATTAAATAATGGTGCTGCTAAATATATTTTTTTTTTCATAAACTAATCCCGTCTTTTGCTAATTTTTCTAAGTTATTATGAAGATTTTTTTCATTGTAGTCATCGCAGAAAAGTACTTTAGCTGTATTTTTAATTGTGTCATGTAGAGAGCTTCGGCTATTTACTATACATGTTGAGTAATTCTCTGCGTAGAGTTTTTTAGTTTTTATATTCAACTCACTCAAAAATTCTTCTGTCCATGAAGCTTTTCTTTTTGCAAGCAATCTGCCTTTTTGTTCTTTTACATCACTCTCTAAGAAAACAACATTACCAGGAACTACCATTAGTCCTTCTCCATTGCTAATCCCCTTCAACATACTTTCTGCTCGTTTCTTTTCTTCCTCCTTATCGGTGGTAAAACTAATGGGGTCTAAAGGGCTCCTGTCTACCAAGAAGAAACCTTCCTTTTGCTCAGTTAACCATTTATTTTTTTTGCAAAATTGTCCGTTAATCCATTCTTCAACCTGTTTCTTTTCCTCTATATCTAAATCACTAAATGGTTTTACTAGCTCTGGTGGTCGTTTATCTATCCATTCCTCTAAAATATGAAAACTACCAAAATGTGATAGTATAGAAGACTTTCCAACAGCAACAGAGCCTACAAAATAATTTATAAACTTAACAGGTATCCCTAATTCTCTGGCAAATGATTGGAATTCTTCTGATTCTTGTGTAATTAGTTTAGCAAATTTACTAATTCCACTATCGTTAAAAAACAATGTAACTAAGTTATATGTAGTGAAATTAGAATTGAATATTGCTTCCTTCTCCTCATTACTTAAATCTTCATTTGTATATCGTATGTAATAATGATAATTACCCGGTGACAAAATAGCACTTTGCCGTAATAAATGTTTGAGCGTTGCATCCTCTAGTGATAAGCCAACTAATATACAAGTTTTCTTAGTAAATTGATTTAAAATCATATTGGATTTCCCTGACATGCTATCTAGTAATTGGTCAGAGAATGATTCGTCTGAAAATATTAATTCTTCACTTTGTTGGCTATTTTCATCTTCTGGCAAAAAACCATTAGGATGGTATATGACAGGAGAGTCTATCTTGTATTGACTATGGGATTCCCATAAGACTTGATATGGTTTCTGCATGTCTCCTTGATGATGCTCGGAAAGTATAAACTCTAACGTATCATCAAAATTATAATTTATCGTTATTTCTGAGTTTTGAATCATAGGAATAAAATCATTAAGATAAGGATGTGAAGCTATCTTATCTTTTCTACTTTCAAGAGCATCACGATATAGAGACAAATAAATAATACCTCGCCAATCCGACAGTAATCTTTTTTTTATAAAATATTCATCTTCTCCCTCAAATTCCTTTATTCTTTTTAGTTTAAAATGCTGGAATAATATATCTGTTATACTTGATTGGGGAACGGATTCTTTTAGAGATTCATATAGTGTTATACCATCAACCATGGGATGTTCTGCAATATCTTTAATAAGCTTTACCCATGATGGAAAACCTAAATTCATAGAGGCTCCTGCCCCGAACACAAGCCCAAGATTTTTATTCTTAAACTGTTGTCTTAAGTGAACAATCGCTTTATTATTTTCTTTTAATATATGTTCCATAATTCTTTGAATCCTTTTATCTTTAGGGAAAGACTATACTAAGTATTTTCTTTTGATCACTTATTCTGATATTAGACTGTATCCATTGCATAAAAAGTGAGCCACTTCATAAATCCATCTACGATATGTATAGTTTGTGTATAAAGCTCTATCAATTCTTCTGGGAGTTTAATTTTATTTTCCTGTTCTGATGGGCGTACAAATTATCATTCAGTATGATATCAGCAAATTACATAGGACATAATGAAAAATAAAAACCTCATAATCTAACATATTTTATAAGGTTATCCGCTGTAGCGACATTTGCGAGTCATAAACATATACCCTTCTATAAAAAACCTTATAAAATGTTCTATATAGGAGGTTTTATAAGGTCACAAACTGTGACCTTTCAGATTATCCGCAAGCGATCTCATCCCCTACAGGGATCACATCCACCTTAACCGATTTGAATCTTGCTGTCATAATAAGCTCATCACACTCATCCCCAAAAAGCGCATTGATACGGCTTTTGGCATGGTGAAAGGTGCAGAAAAGTGTCTTTGCCTTTACCTTTTCGGTATATTTTACCGTCAGTGCCTCACTTTCTCCATATTCGCTTTTGAGGATCACTTTATCTCCGAACCTCTCCTCATCTTCAAGTGATGCGAGCAGCACATCCTCATCATACTTAGTGTCGAGCTTGGAGCTTCTTTTGGTCTGGGCGGCATTGTTGTAGTGTGCCAGTGTACGGCCCGTTGTCAGGTAATACCCTTCAAGAGAGTCATTATAAAATCTCTTTTCCATGATCTCCTGGACCATGCCCCTTGGTTCATACTGCTTGTAGACATACTTTCCAAGTCCGTCATCCGTACGGAAATCAAGCAGATGAAGTACGGGGGTATCCTCATGGTAGATCGGCCACTGCATCCCTCTTTTTCTGTGACGTGCCAGCCTGTAGTAGTCTGCACCGCTGAATCTGCGTGGTGCCACTTCCCTTACCTCGTTCCAGACATCTTCGGATGTTTTGAAGTTGAAGTTCTCTCTGTCCCCAAGTTTCTGTGCCATTTGTGTAAGCACTTCCCAGTCATCAGGAAGATCAGATTTAACCAGTGGCTGTGAGAGGTGCAGACGGCGCATTGCATTGACATAGACACCTGTCTTCTCGTAGGCCGAACGCACACCGATGACCATGTCGGCACGCTGGGCAATATCGTTCATGAAAAGCTCCTGTACCATCAGGAACTCAAGCTCTCCGATCGCCTTTTCGGTCTTGTTGACATTGGGGTGGATATGGGTGATATCCTCTCCCATGTTGAGCAGCCCCTTAATACGTCCTTCTATCATCGCATCCACAAGCTGCGGTGTCATCAGTCCTTCTACTTTTGGCTTCTGATAATCCGGTGCAAAGTATGGCAGACATCCCATATCGCAGGCACCCTGTACATTATTCTGTCCACGAAGCGGCATAAGTCCTGCACCGGTCTTTCCCACATTTCCCGTCATCAGCGCCAGGTGGGTGATCGCCATAACAGCATAGGAACCGTCCAGATGCTCGGTGATACCCAGACCCCAGAAAATCATCGATTTTTTGACCGCATACTCTCTTGCGATATTGGGGATCGTTTTTGCAAGATACTCATACCCTTCGACCTCTTTAAAGAAAGAGGGATCGGCATACGGATCATTCAGTATCTTCTCTTTGAATTCCTCAAAACCTTTGGTGCGGTTATTGATGAAACTTTCGTCGTACAGCTCTTCATCGATGATCACATAAGCCATCATATTGAGTATAAGAAGATTCGCTTCATAAGGAATGACGCAGTTGTGTTTGGCCAAGCGTGCCAATTTTGTTTCACGCACATCAATGACAGCCAGATTATTGTGTTTTTTTGCCATATCGACAATACGGTTCGCGATGATCGGATGTGCTTCCATCGTGTTGGAACCGATCACGATCATATATTCACACTCATAGATATCGTTGTAAGGATTGGTCGCAGCCCCCTCCCCTATGGTTGCCCTCATCCCTTTGAGGCTTGGAGAATGACAGACTCTCGCACAGTTGTCCACATGCGGAGAGTCCATGGTCTCACGACAGAACTTCTGGAAGGCATAAGCAGATTCACATGATGTTCTCGCACCTCCTATAGCACAGAAACTGTCACTGCCGTACTTCTCTTTGATCTCAGAAAGTTTCATGGCAGCGATCGTGGTTGCCGTATCCAGATCGCAGGTCATATAATTGGTATCGAATTCGGAAAGTTTTGAAGAAAACTGCTTCTGGATATGAGGATTTTTTTCCAAAAAAGTCTTTTTGATACGCGGTTCACGTATCCGGTCCTTTGCATCGACAAAGTCATACCCGTACTTGCCTTTAATACAGAGTTTTCCTTCAGAAACCACCCCATCCTTCTGTGCAAATATCTTGACGATCTTGTTGTTCTCCACCACACCGGTAATGTCGCACCCGACACCACAATAGGTACAGACACTCTCTATCTCTTCCCGTTCATATTTCTTTGTCATCGTACGCCTTTACAGTCAAAATGCTTCTTTTTTAATAAATAAGATTAAATTTATCCTATTTAGACTTAAATTAACGTTTATTTAAGCCCTTTGGGTTATTGTTGGGAACTATTATATCAAAAAGGATAAACATGTTTACAATTACTGTAGAAAAAGAGTGTGGATGTTTCCAAAAAAGCGATTTCACGAACAATATATCGTTCGACAATAAAGACGATGCCCTCATAGAAGCCATGGACATGGTAAAGCATATGAATGAAGAATTTTGCAACAAACACAACTTCAGACTCGAAGAGGACGGACAGCATTTCGATATCTTCGTAGCAGACACACCAAAAGCCCACTCAGGATGCTGCGGCGGGGGACACTGTGGCTAATCAGCCGTTCAACTGATTTGGAGTGCAGAAAAATGGTGCGCAATTGCGCACCCTACTTGAAGTTCCCAAAAGTCAATGGTGCTTTGAGATCCTCCATTTGCTTGACCAAGGCGATCACAGCCTGAAGATCATCGATCTTTTTTCCACTGACACGTATCTCATCACCCTGAATGGAAGGCGTAACCTTCAACTTGGCATCCTTAATCGCCTTGACGATCTTCTTTGCCTCATCTTTTTCAATGCTGTCAACGATACGGTAAACCACCTTCACATTTCCGCCGCTGATCCCTTCTGTTTTTACCTCATCAAGTGACTTGGTGGAAAGCCCACGCTTTATCATCTTGCTCATCACGATATCTTTGAGTGCATCTATCTTACTGTCACTGGAACTGGAGAGATTCAGTACTTTCGCTTTTTCATTCAACTCTATCTCGGTCATTATTCCCTTGAAATCGAAACGTGTACTCACCTCTTTTTTTGCCTGCTCGATAGCATTTTTCATTTCCATCATGTCCAGCTTGGCAGATATATCGAAATAGTGCTCTTTTGCCATTTTAGTTTTCCTTTTTGTATACTTTAATGATCATACCAATTGATTCTTTAAATAAGAGATAAGTGACAATTCATTTACAAGTGTTATTTCATACATACTTGTTAATCCTTTAGCCTGTTCATCACTTAACCCAAATATACAAAGAATAAAATTTTCTTTTTTGATATCAAGTTTTTTTCTTAATGAAAAATATTTGTTTAAATCCTGTCTGAATTCACCTGTTTTACACTCTATACATACAGGATCATTATGATTATTAATGAAAAAAATATCTAATTCATTTTTGTCATTATTTGGAAAAATTATATTCACACTTCTTGCTATCGCCGGTGTTATATTTTTTTCTAAAAACAGATTTAGAATCTTTATCAAAACAAACCATTCCATCCACAGACCATTAAAAAAACTTTTTATTTTAGGAATTTCCTGCAAGGTCATATAAATTACTTTTTCTTTTTTTTGAAAATGATATCGTGTAACAAAAGAATATGTATATAGCATGTTACAAAATTTTACGATTGCCTGAATCTCTTTATCACTCTTTTTAGATAGTGCTAGTTTGACTGTATCATATTTTTTACTTTGTATATATTTTATTTGACTAATGATTGGACCGATTGTATTAAAATCATCTCCAATACCAATAGCAATTTCATCAAAAAATCCTGTAGTATCCATCATCCCAGAATCAATTTCAGCTGTGATATTTTTATTCTTAAACCACTTAATTATAGGAGCATAATGCTCTTTTTGTGAAAAGAGATCTGTATTGTGAATATCTAAATTATCAATAGGTAAAGCATCATATACCTCAAGTATATCAACTTGATTCTGTAAACCATTTATATTTTGAAGTTCTTTTTTTAGTTCAGTTAACTGTTTACTTTGCAAGAGATATTTTTCTGTTAGCTTTTTGATATAGTTTACTGTATTTTGGACAATAGTCTGTTCTTGACATTTTGGACATTGTGCACGCCTACCTATATAGTCATTGGATGTTTCCTGAATATGTCCACATCCACTGCATTTAAAAATTGCCACAACATAAACCTTTCTTTCACTTTAAAGCTACAGAGTACTATTTTATTTTACTTCTCAATCCTCATCATCGCAATCTCACCATGTACCACATCGAGTTTGCCAAGCGCTTTGATCGCATCCTGCATCTTGCTCTCCTGTGTCTTGTGCGTTGTGAAAAGAAGTTTTGCGATCTCTTCGTTGTGGGTCGGTTTCTGCAGCATGGACTCTATGGAGATACCGAATTCACCCAAGGTGGAGGTAATGGCAGCCAACACACCGCTCTGGTCATCCACCTCCAGTCGGATGTAGTACTGTGTTACGATCTCATCTTTGCTCAAGAGTCTGAGGCCACTCTCCAACCCTTTTTTATATCCGAGCATAGGCCCCTGGTTCCCTCGCACGATGTCGACGATGTCGGCAATGACCGCGGAAGCGGTGGCATCGCCGCCGGCTCCCGGCCCGTAATACATCGTTTCACCCACACGGTCACCGACAACGGTCACAGCATTCATCACACCGTCCACTTTGGCAATCATGCTCTCCTGTGGTATCATCGTTGCATGCACACGCAGCTCCACACCGCTTTCACCGTTTTCATCTTGCACTTTTTTGGCAATGCCAAGCAGTTTAATCTCGTAACCGAATTCTTTGGCAAAGGCTACATCTGTCTGCGTGATGTTCTCGATACCTTCTATGAGGATATCTTCCGGCTTGGCATCCAGGCCATACGCAATGGAAGCGAGGATCAGCAGTTTGTGCGAAGCGTCGAAGCCGCCTACGTCGAAGGTCGGGTCCGCTTCAGCATACCCCAGGTCCTGTGCCTCTTTGAGGATCTCGTCATACTGTGCGCCTTCGTTGATCATTTTGGTGAGCATATAGTTACAGGTACCGTTCATGATCCCCTGAATAGATTCGATATGGTTGGCAGAAAGACCGGTTCTCAGAGCACCAATCACCGGGATACCCCCGGCAGTACTCGCTTCGTACATCAAAGGGATGTCTCCTGCGATCTCCTGAAGCTCGTAACGATGGTAGGCAAGGAGGGCTTTGTTCGCCGTCACCACCGCTTTACCGTTTTCCAATGCTCTTTTAACCAGTGCATAGGGTTCTTCCACTCCCCCCATCAATTCCACAACGATATCGATCTCGGGATCATCCACCACATCCGAAGGATTGTCGCTCAATACGATATCGACTTCTCTCTTCTTGCTCAGGTCTCTAACCACACCTGACTTGACGACGATCTTTTTGCCGGCTCTTGCTTCGATAATGTCACCGTTCTCTTCAAGTATCTTCGCAACACTTTCACCCACAGTGCCTACGCCCAAAATTCCTATTTTAACCATATTTCAACTTCTTTTATTGAATTTTTTTCTTTTTATCCTCAAGTTCTTTCAGGAACTTCTTGATATTTTTTGCCGCCTGACGGATACGCTTTTCATTTTCGATCAATGCAATACGCACATATTCGTCACCGTACTTTCCAAATCCGATACCGGGACTCACAGCCACACCGGCATGGAGCAGCAACTGTTTGGAGAATTCAAGGGAACCCATATCCCGTGCCACTTCAGGGATCTTTCCCCAGATGAACATAGAAGCATTCGGTTTTGCCAGTGGCCAGCCTGCATTGGTAAAGGCTTTGATCATCACGTCACGCCTTTTCTCATAAAGAGGGATGATCTGGTTCTCAGGTACATCATGATGTTCATTGAGTGCGACGGTCGCAGCGACTTGAATAGGCGTGAACATACCGTAATCCAGCCAGGACTTGATCGCCTGCAGTGCACCGATAAGCTTCTTGTTCCCGACCACGAAACCAACCCGCCATCCCGCCATATTGTAGGATTTTGACATCGTATAGGCTTCCACAGCCACATCTTTGGCACCCTCAACTTCCATAATGGAGGGTGTCTTGTACCCGTCAAAGGTGATATCGGCATAGGCGATATCGGAAATAATATAAAAACGTTTCTTTTTTGCCAGAGCGACCAGCTTTTCATAGAACTGCGGCGTTACCGTCGCCGTTGTCGGGTTGTGCGGGAAATTCACTACTAGGAACTTGGCCTGCGGCACGGAGTTGTCCAATGCCTCTTCCAGATCGGAAAGGAAACGCTCCTCGTCCACTTCAAAGGTCTCTTCATCAAAGACCAGCTTCATCTTCTCAACATTCGCACCTGCCAGTATGAATGCCTGCGAGTGGATAGGATAGGTAGGGTCAGGCACGATAGCCACATCTCCGGGATTGGAGATCGCCTGCACAAGGTGCACATATCCCTCTTTGCTTCCCATGGTCGCAACGATCTCTGTATCAGGATCAAGGTCTGCATTGTATTTTCTTTTATACCAGTCACTCATTGCCAAACGGAGTTTGTAGATTCCTTTACTGGCACTGTAGCCGTGTGTCTTGGAGCGGTTCGCCACTTCGCAGAGCTTGTCTATGATCGGCTGCGGTGTATCTGCATCAGGATTTCCCATAGAAAAATCGATGATATCCTGCCCTTTGCGTCTGAGGTCCATTTTCAGATCATTGATCTCCGCAAAGAGGTATTTGGGCAATCTGTTTATCTTTTCAAACTGTATTTCTTCAAACATGTTTTTCTCTCTTACTTAATTTTCTGAACTGTCTATTTCATGATCGTTTTGTGCCGTACCTGTCTCATTCTTATCTGCGGCAAGTACATTTTGGATACTGAGTTCTTCAATATCCTCTACCTTGTTTTTGGAAATGCTCGTCTTCACACTCTTGGCTTCATTGAAAGGCAGTAGCTCTTTGAGTTGTGACCGGTCGTATTTCATAAAAAAGAACCATGACGCATATCCCAGCAGAAGAGGAACGATCAGCCAAAGCCATTTCGATCTTCCTCTCTTCTCTTCCATGATTGGCAGTCCCATCGTCACACTCTCTTCTGTACGATGCTGATCATAATAGTCCAGGGCATCTTCTCTGAGTTTGTTCAGATCAATGCCGTATTCTCTCTCCAGGATCGAGATGAATCCCAAAGTCTTGACTTTTTTAATAGTGCTAAAATCATTGTTCAACAGGTACTCCAGATTCTCTTCAGAGATCTTCGTTCTCTGGCTGATCGTTTTTATGCTGTTCTCTTCAAGCAAATCATTTAACTGCATAACCCATCCTGTGTATTAAAATTGCTGCTGCCGCACTGACATTCAGCGAGTCGAATGCATGTTTCATCTCTATTGAAATGAGATGGTCTATCTTTCCCTGTGCCTTTTTGGAAAGCCCTTTGCCTTCACTGCCCAGTATTAATGCGCGTTTGCGCTCGAACTCCATTGACTGTACTGCTTCACCTTCCATAGCCGCACCGTAAAGCTTGAAGCCCACCTGATGAAGCTCATTGCAGACATCGAGGATGTTCGGTATCAGCAGAAAAGGCATATCCAGCAGCGCTCCGGAGCTGGTCCGGGCTATCGCTTCAAAATTCAACTGTTTGACCCCCGTTGCTATCACGGCATCTGCTCCCAGCGCATAAGCACTGCGCACAATGGCACCGATATTCCCTACATCAGTAAGTCCGTCAAGGATCACAATGAAATCCTCCCGTTTCACGTCTGAAAGGAAAGGCTGTTCAAGCTCGGAGATCTCCAGAAGCAAACCCTGATGATTTCCGCCTTTGCTCATGGATTGTGCCCATTTCTCTTCGAGGAACTTTATCTTGTCGTGGAACTGGTGAAAAAGCTTTTGCGGCAAGATCCCTTTTTTAGCGACATAAACAGTGCTGACTGTATCGGGGTGCTTCTCCAGTGCATAGAGGCACACCTGCTTTCCATAAATAATCATAGGATAGATTTTATCCAATTTTTACTTGAGGGTGGTTTTCTAATGTTTAATTAAGGTTTCATACCACTCTTTAACAGGTCTGTCACTGAGCTGTGCCAGCAGTTTTGCCTTGACCTTCGGTGGTAGATCAAGCGTGAGAACCTCATCGAAACTGAGAGACTTGTGCAGGCTTTTTTTTGCTTTGATGACCACGACCCATTCACCGCGTATCGTCATCTCTTGAAAGTCATCTCTGAGGGATTTGGCATTGCCTCTATAGTAATGCTGATACTTTTTACTGATCTCTTTTGCCAGAAAAAGTTCACGTTCTGCATCCATCTCCACGATCTCGTCAAGCAGTTTTGCCAAACGGTGTGGGGCTTCATAGAGTACGGTATTGTATCCGTTGTTCATCGCTTCACTCAATGCGGTATTCCGCTCTTTTCCCTTGTGTGGCAAAAAAGCGTAAAAGAGGAACTTTCCCTCTTCAAAACCCGAAGCTGCATAGGCAGTCGTAACCGCAGAGGCGCCGGGAAGTACATCATATGCTATCCCGTTCTGCTGGCAATAGGCTACCAGTATCTGCCCCGGATCAGAGATGACAGGCATACCTGCATCGGAGACATACACTACCTCTTTACTCTCCAAGATATCACCAAACTGTGCAAGTCTTTCTTCTCCGTTATGCTCATTGAAAGAGTGGAACTGGGCATCGGGATACACCATACCGAACCGCTCTTCAAGCAGTTTCAAAAGCCGTTTGGTCTGGCGTGTATCTTCACACAGGAAAAGTTCGGCTTTTTCAAAAAGCTTCATCGCGCGAAGTGTGATATCCTGTGGATTTCCGATAGGTGTTGGAATAAATGTGAGCATTGTATTACTTTAAAAGTTTGAAAGAAAGAGACGTTCTGTGAACGTGGGTTTTGTGCCCCGCAGATCGCGGAGCGGTACATAAGAAAAATTAACCGAGGTTGTATTTTTTCTTAAATTTGTCAACTCTACCTGCAGCATCAAGGATCTTCTCAGAACCTGTGAAGAACGGGTGACACTCGTTACAGATATCGATGCTCATTTCGGGCTTGTTTGATCTTACTTCAAACTTGTTCCCGCAAGCACAAGTTACTTTACATTCCATATATTCAGGGTGAATACCTTTTCTCATTTTGAGACCTTTTCATAGTTTTTTTAAGTAAGGCGTAAAAAACAAAGCAACTAGTTGCTTGAGCCTGCTGCTGAAGCAAACTCAGCGTTAGCGTAGCAAATGAGAGCTTTGCTCGATTGCGTCCTTTTAATGACAGGCAACTAACCTGTTCTAACCGGATCCCGGTTCTTCCGCTGTATTCACAGGGGTCGCTGCAACGGTCTTTGCCGAGACAACTTTAGGGCAGAATTATATCGAAAAAATTTTAAAGAATCATAAAAGCAGTTTTGATGCCACCGCACAGACAGCACTTTCACTCTTCAAGATAAGCGGTGTATCGAACCCAACGATATTCTCCGGGGCAAAAAGTGCAACTTCACCCTCATGAAATCCGCCTTCACAGCCTATCACTATCGTCTCCACTTCACCCTCTGAAATAAAATTGTTTTCAGAGAAGTTCAGCATTTTGCTCTGAGGATACTCTTTAAGAAAACTTTCCAGGTCTTCAGCCAGCTCAAGTTGCATCATAACTGATCTTCCCGACTGCTGTGATGAATTCAGGAGTATCTTTTCCAGACGTTTGAAGTCAGGCTTGAAACTTTTTTGGGAACGTTTGCAGTAGATAAAAGTGATCTTCTCCACTCCCATTTCATTCAGTGATGGCAGTACTTTCTCAATATTTTTGGGGTCGATAACACACCATCCGATATGCAGTGGCTTTGATGCCTTGACTTCAAGTAGACTGCTCTCCTGCAACGCGAGGATCGCGGAGCGTTTGTCTATATGTGTGACCGTATAGCGGTAGAGCAGGCCATCTTTGAGGTTACGCAGGTAAAGGATATCATCAGCCTTGTGACGGCGTACTTTAAACAGGTAACGGTGTGCATCACCCTCCAGTATCAGCTGTGGTCTTCCGGCCTCTTCGTTATAAAGATACTGCACCCTTGGCTTCCATTATTTTAAGTACGACCATAGCAACGACAAGAAGGACCTGTACCGATGAAATTTTGATGAAAAGGCTCTTGAGCAACGCATGTTTCGCCGGGTCCTGAACATCTGTCACTTTGATCACTTTGTACTTTTTGATCTCGATGAACATCATCGCACCCCAGATGAGGATCATAAGAACGATACTCAAACTGAATCCATAATCACCCATTACCATTGCCACCAGACCGGTAAATGCGATCATTGAAGCGAGCGCCTGGAAGATCATCGTATAGATGAAGCTGGCCTTCCTGAACTTCAAAGGATCTTTTGCCGTCATTTTCGGAATAAAAAATCCTGCAAGCAAAAAAACCAGAAATATCTTGACCAGTATACTGTGCGAAATAATGACCTGTTCTACCATAAAAACTCCTGTTGGGGCCATGTCACCCGTAAATTAAAAGTGGATTATACCCTATTTTGATATAATCACTCCAAGTAGAAACAATCTTATCATATAAAGGTAAACTAATGGCTATTAGCATTTCCGAAGCCTTGGATATCGTCTATCAAAACACCCCTGTTGTTGATGACGAATGGATCCCCATTGAAGAGGCAGTAGGCCGTGTCATTGGAGAAGACTTGATCGCACAGTTTGACCTACCGCGTTTTGACAACTCTGCCATGGACGGCTATGCGGTCAAGCAGAGTGATGCCGGCACTTCCGTACCCTGCACCGAACATATCTATGCAGGAGACGACCCGAGGAATGAACTGCATGAGGGTTCGGCCATGAAGATCATGACAGGTGCTCCCATTCCCAAAGGGTGTAACGCCATCGTTCCCATAGAAGAGGTTCAGGTCTATGAGGACAAGATCATTCTTCCTGTATCCATCAAGAAAGACGCCTTTATACGCTGGGCGGGGGAAGATATTAAAAGCGGCACGGTCTTTCTTGAAAAAGGCGAAAAGGTGACGGCCTATACTGTTGCCATGCTTGCTTCCCAGGGGATGAGCCATATCAAGGTCAAACGAAAGGTGCGGGTCGCCGTCTTTGGGACCGGTGATGAACTCAAGCCACACTTCGAGAAGATCGAACCCCATCAACTTTACAATTCCAACACACCTATGTTCCTTGCACGCGCCAAAGAACTTGGCTGTGAAACACAGTATATACGTAGTTCCAAAGATACCATAGCAGCACTGCAGGAATCTATCGGGCAGGCACTTCATGCCGATATCATCATCACCAGCGGTGGGATCAGTGTGGGAGACAAAGACTTTACCAAAGAAGCATTTACCCAACTGGGTATGGAACTCCATTTTGAAGGTGTGGAGATTAAACCGGGTAAACCTACTGCATTCGGAAAAATCGGCAATACGGTCATCATAAACCTGCCCGGAAATCCACTGGCCTCTATGGTCAACTATGAAGTCTTCGTCCGTGCGGCTATTCGGAAAATGGGTGGCCTCAAAGCCTTTTACCATAACACGCTCACAACACCGATCAGAGAGACATTGAAACTGAAAAAAGGGAAGTTTACCGTTAAACTCGGCCGATTTGACGGAAAAAGCTTTGAAGCCATTCCTCTTCAGATGCCCGGTATGGTCTCACCGATGCAGGCTGCCGACGGAATGATCATCACAGAGCCTGAAGCAGAACAGCTCGAAAAAGGGAGTCTTGTCCATATGCTCCCCATTGCATGGGAGTTGGTAAGTGAAAAAAAAGAAGACCTTTTTACACGTTAGACCAACCATAGGGCATCTCTAAAAACCCCAGATACTCATAATGGGTTTTGCAAATGTGAGATTTTGTAAGAGGCTTTCAAGTCCTAGCCAAAGCTAAGACGAAGTAAGCATCTTGTAAAAGATTGCGTTTGCAAAGCCCACCCTGTGGGCATCACTAGCTTTCGCCTATACGTCGTTACTCTTTTTTGACTTAGCTACGGCTAGGCCTGCAAAAGAGTGCCTAGCCTAGACAAAAGCTAGAGATGTTATGAGCATATGGGGTTATTAGAGGTGCCCTATACCTTTTGGGGATTGAGCAGCTTCTCCCCTTTTAGAAGTTTCTTCCAAAGCGCAGGATCACTCCACTCCAGACTGACCTGCTCTGAGAAAACAATATCTTCAAGTGCGATCTTTCCCATCAGTTCACTGTACGCATCTTCCATGAACCCCTGTGCATAACCCGTTTCCGTCTCATGTATGATGATACTGTGCAGTTTCACCTCTCTCTCGCCATTACGCATTTCCGTACACGCAAGGACACGTTCCACCATCAGGTAGATCACACGGCTGAACTGTTCTGCAGAGGGAGAAACGGGAAGTTCTACCCAGCGGCTGCTGTAACGTTTCATCGCTTCGATATAGGCAGGATCATCTTTCGACCAAAGAGTGATCGCATGGTCAAAAGAGTCGATCAGCTCTTTGATATAGAGTTTGGTCAGCCCGAAATCATACACCATCTGCCCGTTATCAAGATAGTTCGATTCAAGCAGCACCTCCACTTTATAGGAGTGCCCGTGTATGTTCTCACTGCAACGTCGGGTAGAACAGTCACGTACAATATGGGCATTTTCAAATTTAAAAAGTTTTCTGATCAGCATCTTGATCCTTAACAGGAGTATATAAGTCTGATTTTAACCAATATAACTTAAGGGCACCTATACTTTTACCCAGGCAACCTATCTGTTCTGGGGGGGCTCAACAACTACGTTCTGATATTCCCACGAGCATCGTGGGAACAAGAAAGTATTATCTGTCTATAGTTACGACATAATCTCTTCTATGGTAATATAGTCACCAACTCTGCCTGTCATCTGCTCTGCATCCGTATTTACAGGAAGTGTTTTTTTACCCGGTCTCCAGCCTGCAGGACAGACTTCACCTGTTTTTGTTGCATGTTGCCATGCTTCTACCTGTCTTAAAAATTCATTTACATTTCTACCCACTGAAGGAGCTTGTACTTCTTGCGCAACAACTACACCATCAGGATTGATAAGAAATCTTCCCCTGAGTGCAATACCCTCTTCTTCTATCATCACACCAAATGCTCTACTTACTGTACCCGTTGAGTCTGCACCTATAGTAAGTTGCAAACCTTTTAAAAGAGGCTCTGTCTCAACAAATCTTTTATGTGAGAATTTGGTATCGGTCGATACGGCTAAAATATCTACACCCATAGCTTGAAATTCATCATATTTTGCATTCATTGCTGCAATTTCTGTTGGACATACAAAGGTAAAATCAGCAGGATAAAAACAAACTACATACCATTTTCCTTGATAGTCTTCACTATTAACTGTTGTATAGTGTCCTGTTTTAGCGTCATACGCTTCCATTTTAAATTCTGGTGCTTTTCTCAATACTAATGATGAACTCATCTTTTGTTCCTTGTTATTTTCACTGTTTACATTAACTTCTTCCGAAGCACGCTCTGTTTCTTTTATAGGTTCTGTACCTGTATCACAAGCCATTTGTTTTCCTTTTCTAATAAGGATATTTTTTATCCAATAAGATTATAGTATTTTAAAACTTAAAAGATAATAAATATCGTTTAATAACTATTGTCCAATTTAACTTTATGGTATTTTGAGAGCTTCCATCTCTTCACCCAAAGAGAGAACATAGTATTCTCCAAAATTTAAGTTATTTTAATTTTTTGCTGATATAAAAACCCCATATCAGCAACAGTATACTTAAAAGATAGATAACAGCATAACTGCCTATGAACTTAAGAATTACCCCTCCCAATACCGGAAAAAAAAGGCCCAAAGAAACAATATTGGTCTGCAAGGCAGTATAGATCGGCCTTTTATCTTCCGGTGCTATCTCTATGACCAGATTCATCCCGGAGATATTGAAACCGTCCAATGCCACACCAAAAAGCAAAAAGATCAACGCATAGGCATATACATTTGCAGCAAACAGTGCCAAAATAAAAGCAGCGATCATAAATAGAAAACTGAGTGAAAGCATTTTTTCATAATCGTGGATCCTTCTCCATAAAAATGTGCTTCCTACAATGCTTCCCAGCATCTGTACGGTAATAAAACCGCCCAGCATCCACCCGGTCAAAGTGAAAGAACTGTTGGCATTCAAAATAACAAAGGGCATAGAGAGAAAATAGCTGTAACTCAGAAAAATAGCAAAGATCTGCTGTTGCAGGCGCTTGTCCTCTTTGAGTGTCGCTACAGCATTTTTAATGAACAAACCAAAGTTTTTCTCTTTATGTGAAATGTTTTCCTTAACGGGTTCTTCTATGGTAACAAATGTCACAAAGCCTATGACCATAAAGAGGCTGCTTACCATGAACAGATAGGCATAATTCAAAGGGGCTTCATAATGATTGAGCACATACCCTGCAACACCCCCGCTGATAATAGACGCAATGGAGCCTGCCACCTGTCTGTTCGCCATCGTCTTGCCACGATATTGTTTGGAGAAAAGTTTGGCTTGCAGTTCTTTAAAATAGATCGCACCGAATCCGGCCGTAAAGGAGAAGAAAAAAAGTCCCAGCCCGATGAAAAAGAGTGTCAGGGATTTATTGCTGTCCCCGATAAAGAAAATACTCAGTCCGATCGCAAACCATGAGATCCAGCGAAAGAAAAAGACTTTTCCCAAATAGGGCAATACGCGTTTATATGCCTGGGCATGAAATGCAGCATAAAGCTGTATCATGATTGCCCCGCCACGAAGCAAAGAGGCAAAAACCCCTACGATGACCATACTGTCACTGAAGTGGTGTACCATTAAAGGTAAAATAGTAGACGGCTCGGCGATCGTGATCGCCAGAGCCAAAAAGAAAGCATGCGTTACATTTTTGTAGTTATTTTTAGGATCATCGATTTTGAACATAGATCAGCTTTGAAAAGCTGAACGGATCGTCTCGACCTGTTTTAACTCAAATTTCATTTTCTCTCTTCATTTTTATTAGTCACATACATTTGTTTTAGTAGAACATATTCTTAAACATACTCTCTGCCCAATTGTACGCAACCTTTTCCTTACCTAGACCATTTGTTTTCCATGCTTCATCTGTTATATTGTTTTGAAAATCCATTCCATCATTTTTTGTGTATTTATATTCTGTATAAAGAGATATTTCTCTTTCTGGTTTCGTGGACAGCAATGAAAAACAAATCGTAACCGGTGTTTGCCATTTGGGGGTTTTATGGTTTATCTCATCCGCTATCATCTGTGCTACATTCATACCTTCTGAAAATGCCGTATTTCCTGATTTGGAAAAACCCATAGGTCTTGCATCTCCACAAACATAAATATTGTTTGTACCTTTTACTTTATAAGTATTTCTATTGATATCTGCTTCTACTCTGTTAAAAGGTGTAGATCTGGTCATATGAAGCTTTTCCAAAATATAAGGTGCTTTAACATTGGGGTAAAAACTGGCATCTTCAAAATGTATTTCATCAAAATCTGTCTCTACTACCTTCTTGTCAAGATCGAATTTCAGTATCTTTGCTGAGGGCATATATTCTATGTGGTCTTTATACAGTTCATTGAATACAGAGGAAAACCCTTTGTCTTTAATGCGTATTTTATTGCTCTCATCCATGATGACCACTTTCCCATCTATGTTATGGTGCATAAAATAATCGGCGATCAGGCAGGCCCTTTCATAAGGCGCAGCCAGACAACGGTAGTTGCCTTCGGGTACGGTCAGTATGAAATTTCCGCCTTTGAAGTTTTTGATCTTATGTTTAAGCGTAATATGTTCAGAACCGGGAATGAAGGCAGCGGGATATTCATTTTTCAATCTTTCCTCTAAAACACTGTCACCTTTGGCCCAGGCATCGTAGTCGTACTCTATCCCTACAGCAAACACAAGATAATCATACGCTATCTCCCCTCTGCTTGTTTTTAAAATATGCTTTTTCTTGTCTGCATCTATAGCTGTAGCATTGAGGAATGTATAGTTATTGTTTTGTGAGGCATCAATGTAACTGTGTGTCAAGAATTCCAGATCTACCAGATCTACAAGCCATTCGTTACTCATCGGGCATGAAACAAAATGGTCTCTTTTCTCCACCATCACTACCTCAGCCTGGGGAGCAAAAATTTTTACATGTTTGGCAAGTGACAAGCCAGCCCAACCGCCTCCCACAACAACGACTTTGGAATTTTTCCTTTTTTTCGGCACAGCAGAAGATTTTATTTTTGCTTTCTTGTGAGTTTCTTTTTCGTTTACATCGTTACTTCCATATCCCGCTGTCAGTGTAGAAACGAATGCCAGTGAGGCTGCTTTGAGTACGTCTCTTCTTTTCATTCTGTCTCTCTTTCACCTTTATTTTTTTGCACCCTCTTCTTTCAGGAAGGATTCAATATGCGCTTCGCTGACCTCTTCTGCATCATATTTGATCACGATCAGCCCTTCTGTCTCATTGACATAAAAGTCTGTCACACCGTCGAGTGTTTTGAGCCCCTGGAGTTTACTTTTATCGTAGCTGTCAAAATCTAAAAAGAGATTGGCTCTCAAGCCGGGATTTCTCATACCGATGATCCAGAGTGCCCAGAATACCGAAAGTATCACCACAAAGACTGTCACGCCTTCCGCATTGTAATGTCCGTAGATCCAACCGCCGATCGCACCGCCGAGGAAAACACCCACATAGGCAAAGGTATTGGCTACCCCCAAAGCAGCACCTTTTTGGTGTACCTTGGCAAATTTGGCCACAAAACTCTGCAACAGCGGCTCAAACATATTGAAGCCGATGAAAAAGAAGGTTGCCCCCACAGCGAACCATACAAAACTGTTTGAAAAGCCCATCAGAAGGAAAGAGGCAACGATAAATCCGATGGAAGCAAGGAAAACTTCTTTTCCTTTACTGTATTTTTCTCCGAAAATCGCAGCAGGCGCCATCGCCAAAATACCGAAGAATACCGCAGGCAGATAGACTTTCCAGTAATCCATCGTTGTCATATCAAACTTCTCTTTCATCACGATCGGGATAATGAAAAAAGCGATCGCCATCGTTCCACTGTGAAAAAGGAAAGTGATATACATACGTACCAGGTCTTTGTCTTTAAAAACATGTTTGATCTTTGCTTCCTCCTCACTGTAGTGATGTACGATCTTCGGAGGTTCCGGTACTGCCGTAAATAAAATAACCAAAGCAGAAAGAGACAATGCCGCTGTAAGCCAGAAGAGAGAAGAGACAGAGAACACCCCTGCCATCACCGGACCGATGATCATTGCAGCAGCGAAACTCATTGCGATCGTCATACCCATCACTGCCATAGCATGGGCTCGCTGGTCTTCTCTTACATGGTCAGCGATCATAGCAGTTACCACCGAACCGATCGCTCCTGCACCCTGCAGGAAACGTCCAAGGAGCAGAATGTAAATATTGTCAGCCAACGCAGCGACCACTGAACCAGCTGCAAAAAGCAGCAAACCGAATAAAATAGTCTTTTTACGCCCTATTTTATCACTCATTACACCGAAAGGTACCTGAAGCACCGCCTGGGTCAATGCATACCCACCCAAAGCAACCCCGGCAAGGAAAGCATTACCTCCCGGCAGGTCTTTCGCATACTGCGACAATACGGAAAGTACAATGAACAGTCCAAAAAAACGAAGAGCGACTATGAGGCTCAGCGGTAAGACTTTTTTAACGATCTCTTTCAATTTTGACTCCTTGAGTTTTAATAAGGAGGATATTACTCCTATCTAAATATAATTTGCCTTATTCTATATGTTAAAATTATATTTTTCATTATTCTATCTTATTTAAGGAAACCGTTTGTGAATGACTATCTACTCTACAGCAGTATTGCCTTTGTACTCTCCACTGTTTTCTCCATGGGAGGAACCGGTTCGGGAATCGCATTGATCCCTGTACTCAACTTTTTTGGTATAGAATTCATAGTCGCGAAGGCAACCGGTCTCTTTGCCGGAGCCTCTACCACCATAACTTCAAGTATAATGAACATAAAACGTAAAGTACTTGACTTCTCTTTTATCTGGCCTATTGCACTTATGATGCTGATTTTTGCACCGATTGGAGCCTACAGTAGTCAATTTATCAACGAGAGCCTTGTAAAATCTCTCTTTATTCTGCTTCTTTTTTACAGTGCAACCATGATGATATTCGGAAAGAAAAAATCTCTCACACATACTAAAGGGAAAGCGATACTGTTTATAGTAGGAGCGTTTGTAGGATTTTTGGCAGGACTGCTTGGCGTAGGAGGGGGTAATATTTTAATGCCGTTGCTGATACTGCTGGGATTTGATTCTAAGAAGGTAGCGGTAACGGTCAGCTCCGTAGTACCCTTTGCAGCACTCAGCTCCTTCCTTACCTATGCCAGCTATGTCAAGCTTGACTGGATACTGCTTATCTGTGTGATGCTTGCTTCCATTGCCGGAGGGTACATTGGAAACTACCTCATGCATTTTAAGCTTGATCAGGCGAAAACCAAAAAACTTATGGGGGCTATACTTTATATATTGGCAATTAAAATGCTGTATAAAATGCTGTTTTAGACACCCTGCGTCGTATCAAATACCCTGATATGCAGTCTGTCACTGTAGCGAAAATTATGTTTCATACAGAATTCAAAAACTGCTCTGTCATTTTTCCAGATTGTATCTCTGCTCTCCCCTACAGGCATACAGAAGACTTCCAACCTAGGCAATATCTTTCTTATTTCATTGATTTCATCAATTGCCGTTGTTTCAACAAGATTTTTATCTATTGTAAATTTTAAGAATGTCTCTTTTGAATAGTTTTGCAAATTTTTAAGCGCCTGAGGAACAATTCGTTTAGATGCAGGTTCTCCGCTGTTTGCAAGTTTAATTGAAAGTGCAAATACACAATTTTTATAGGCAGGAAATTTATCAAAATCGATCTCGATCGTGCCGTTCGTCTCAAAGGTGATCCGAATCCCTTCTTCTATCAGCCAATTGACAATTGTGTAAAATGTTTTATCATTGTAATACATCAAAGGTTCACCGCCGGTGATGACCACGTCGGGCTTGTAACCTATGATTTCAAACTCCTGCTGCAGCTTTTCCATCAGAACAGTACTGTCATCCACCCTGCTCCACTGTCTGGCATAAGCACTGTCCACAGCGAAATAGGTATCGCATCCGTAACGGACTTCTCCATCAACTTCATATGTTGCGCCAAAGCCCGGACAGGAGAGGTTGCATCCCCCCGTTCTTAAAAAGTAGGAAGGTACCCCTGCATATTTCCCTTCACCCTGAATGGAGAAGAATTGCTCGGTCAGATAGAACATCAGCCGCCGGTCTCATAAAAGGCACGGCTGGAGACTTCCTGCCCTTCTTCGAGTTCACCCTCGATCCAGCGGTTCTCTTTGGGTTTGTCTTTCAGCACAGTCGCTAAAACCTGTGATGCTTCCTCGATATCACCCTTTTTGACCGCTTCAGCAATACTCAAAGCCTCATCAAAGTAAAGGCAGGGGATCAAAAAGCCCTCCGCTGTCAGCCTGATACGGTTGCAACTCTCACAGAAGTCATGCTTGTGCGGATCGATAAGGCCGAACTCATAACCGTTCTCTTCGATGGTATAGTTGAATGAAGGACTGGCACCTTCACGCCCCAATGCATGGATCGTGTATTTCTCTTTAACCTTGGAAAGGATCTCTTTACCATGCATACCTTTGAGGGCTTCCAGAGCATGGCGGTTCTCCATATACTCGATGAAACGGATCTTGATATTGCGATCCATACAGTATTCCATCACATCCAGGATCTCATTATCGTTGATACCCTTGAGCGGTACCATATTGATCTTGACACCCAGTCCTACTTCCAGGGCTTTGTCTATCCCTTTAAGCACCTGGCCCAGAACATCTTTCTGCGCGATCTGATGTGCCACTTCAGGCTTGAGGGAATCAAGCGAAATGTTCAAACGCTTCAATCCGGCATCTTTGAGCTTTTGCGCCGTCTGCGGAAGCAGATAGGCATTCGTCGTCAATGCCAGATCGATATCGGGTTTGTAGTCATGGATCATTTTAATAAAACTGTCCAGATCTTCTCTAAGCAGCGGTTCGCCTCCAGTAATGCGTATCTTGTTCACACCTTCATCCATAGCTACTTTCATAAACAAAAAGAGTTCTTCAAAAGAGAGGAGATTCTCTTTTGGTACCCATGAAAAAGGTTTCTCCGGCATACAGTACTGGCATCTGAAGTTACAGCGTTCCGTTACAGAAACACGCAGATAGTCAACTGTCCGGCCATGTCCGTCTATTAGCATAATTATCCAATATATTGATTTTCGTTAGGGTATCCAAATGTAGATAAAAAGGGGATGATTTATATCAATGGAGTTTATTAAAATACTCGAGAAAAAATTTGTTTTACGGTAGATTGTCGTAAATTTGAAGGTTGTTGCGAAGGAGTGTACACCCAGTACATGACTGAGCAAACTCCTTCAAAGATGCGATAATATATCGCAAAAGAATTAGTGGTGGCCTTTCCACATTGCTTTCTTCCAACCATACGCAAGGAACGTAAAGATAAAGAAGAACGCAAGTACCCATGGTCCAACCTGGCCTCTTGCTTCTTTACTCGGATCACCTGTCTTTTCAAGGTAAGCCATAACTTCTTCCGTACCTTCTTTGGTCAATCCTACTCTAGGCATCGCTGTACCAGGAAGCTGAGACTGTGGATTTTCTATGAGTGTATGCAGGAAATGCTCGTTTCTTGCTCTAATAATAATAGAAAGATCCGGCGGCAATTTACCCATATAGTCTGCCAGTTTGTTCTGATAAACACCAAGATTCTTCTTGAAGTCAAGTGCTGCAAGATCTACACCCGTTTTGATGTTAGACTTTGTCTTAGGTACATCACCGATCTGTGTCCATTTGTCATATCTGTTCGCGTGACAACGTCCACAGGCAAACTCATACGCCTCTTTCGGTGTCGCTTCTTTCGGAGCGATAGACTTGAAGTAAGCTACGATATCCGCTGCATCCTGCTCGCTTCCTGCACTTGGAGGCATTGCAAAGTGCTTGGACTTTGTCACTTCTGCCGGATTAAGCAGGAAGTGTACAAAGAATTTGTCATCCAGCATTTTACCTGCAAGGCTTAGATCAGGCGGGTTAACACCGTAAGCCTGTGCCGATGCAACAGCATCCATAGGTGCCGGCATATTTTTTGCATTGATAGAGTGACATCCCACACAGGCAGCGGCCAAAGCTTCACCTTTTGCCGCATCACCTTTTGCCGCTACCGGCTTCAGGTCACTATATTGGAAGTTGTCACCCTCAACATGTTTATGCATTTGAGAGTGCGCAAACGGCTCAACACCCCAATAGAGTACCAGAGTAAAGACTGCTACAATCCCAAATATTTTTAATTCTTTCATTCTCTACTCCTTATAGTTTTTTTTCTTTGGCTGTAATGATCGGTAATGCGATCCACAATGCCATAAATGTCAATGCTGCAATCAATCCGATCGTACTCCAAGCACCTTCCGGCGGAAGTTTACCCATGAATGTCAGAACGATCATGTCGATCAACAATGCCCAGAACCAGTACTTAAACAATCCTCTTCTGCTTGCAGGAGCAACATTCGGGCTTCTGTCAAGGAACGGAAGCGTGAAGAATATCACCTGTGCAATCGCAAATGCGATCAGACCTACATTGGTAGAGAATGGTCTCAGGATCTCATATGACCAGAGGAAATACCACTCAGGGTAAATGTGTGCCGGTGTCTTCAACGGATCTGCCGGGTCAAAGTTGACCGGGTCCATCGCAAATTCGAAATGGTAGAATACCAGATAGAAGAAGAGAATGAAGTAAATACCCATCACAAAGACATCTTTACTCAGGAATACAGGGTTGAAAGGAATCACTTTGGATTCTTTGACATTACCTGCTTTATACTGTTCAGCAGCTTCTTCAAAGTCAAATTCCTCACCATCCTGGTTGTTAACGTGTGGGATCCTGAGTGTACCAAAGTGAAGTACGATCACACCGATAATTGCCAATGGTACAAGCAGTACATGAAGCATGAAAAATCTGTTCAGGAATGCCTGACCAGGAACATAGTCTCCTCTGATCCACTCAACAAGGAAGTCTGCATGCAGTCCACCACCTGAGAAGAGGTTGGTAATAACCATACCCGCCCAGTAAGACATCTGTCCCCATGGAAGCATATATCCGGAGAAAGCCTCTGCCGAGAAGAGTACGAAAAGCAGCATACCTGACAGCCAGATAAGCTCTCTACCTCTCTTGTATGAACCATAGTAGATACCCGTGAACATATGAATATAGATGATCAGGAATACGATCGACGCACCCACACCGTGAATGTGTCTCCATAACCATCCATACCCTACTTCGGACATGATCGTATAGTTTACCGAGTCAAAAGCCAAATTGACATTTGGCTGATAATACATCAAAAGGAAGATACCGGAGATCAACAATACTCCAAATGTAGCAGCGAGTACCATACCCATTGCCCACAGGAAGTTGATGTTCTTCGGAATCCAATATTCAGTTGAGAGTACACGCTTAAGTGTATCTACAGCAAGTCTTTCGTTCATCCATTTATGACTGAACGGTTTTGCATTTTCATCAAAATGTGCCATTTACCCCTCCTTATACCGGCATTGTGATGCCGTCAGCCAGCATCTTTTCATATTCCGGTCCAGTTTCACCCAGAACAAGCTTAGTACCGTCAATTTTATATGGCGGAATATCCAATCCTCTTGGAGGCGGTGCTTTTGTCACTTCTGCCGTAATATCATAAAGGCCTCCATGACATGCACAGAGAAAATCCTGCTTTTCGGGACGGAAACCAGGGATACATCCCAAGTGTGTACACAATCCTACACATACGGTATAGTGTCCATCTCCGATCTTGATCAGTCTTTTCAGATCATCCGGCTTTTCTGCCTTCAACTTCTTAATAGTGTCTGCAGACTGCTTTAAAACAAAGATCGGTTTCCCTCTCCATTTCTCAACAACCAGTTCACCCTCTTTATAATCATCCATATTAAGAGTAGTGAACCCAGCCGCTTTAACACTTGGCAACGGATCCCAAGTACGTTTCATCGCATACAGTGCGCCAATACCGCCCAAGGCAGTAAAACCACCCAAAGCCATACCCATAAAGTCTCTACGACCTTTTGTATTGTTAGCCATACTAATTCCTTCCTTCTATATATTTTTAGCGATTGATTATAGGAAATTTGTGCTTAAATATGATTGATTTGTATCAATTGCATTATTAAAGCTTCTTATGTTTATAATCTATAGCTATTAAAGTATGGTCCCATACCAAGTATATAAATATTATTGATATACTTGGGTAATTTTACTGATGTTTATTTTAGGTATTTTACTCTCACCTGGAAGCGGCATACGTTCCAACATCTCTTTTGTCTTTACGGTATCAAACCCTGAAACGACCCCTACACCATATTTCTCCAGGAGATGATCTGGGTAAAGTGCTTCTTTTCCCAGATCGATATAGATAACATCTGCACCTGCCGCTTTTGCTTCAAGTGCCGTCTGGGCAGAAGCTGTTACTACGCTGCTGCTGCTTTTGATCAGGTCTGTATACTCTTCAGGTTCATAAAGACTGTTAAAAATTTTTGCCAGATCGTCTTCATACTTGACAAAAAAGTAGTTACCCAGCAGCAGCTCCATCTCAAAAGACTGGAAAAAAGATGCATTGTTCAAAATAGTCTTATCGTGATCCATGTCCTGCAGGAAGAAGAGTATACGGTCTTCTTTGTCTTCTTTTTCAAAATAGGTATCATTCACAATGACCGCACTTAGACACTCATCATCTTTACAGTCAACTCTGAAAAGGGTTTCTCCATGAATAGACCTGTCCTCCGCATCATGTGCGAAACGCCAGACATGTTTGAAATCCGAACAGTATTTCACCAGTCTGCCATGGTCATCCTCATTCGAATCAATGATCACTGAATCCCCCGTGACGGCAACTGCATCGATGTCCTGGATCGTCTCTATCGTAACATATTCACCGATCCCCAGGTCTCTGGCGGCCAGTCCAGCCCGGAAATCATTCAGCAGCAGTCTGCACTCAACCCCCTCTTCTGCAAGCTTCTTGATGACAGCGGCAGCTCTTCTTAGCCTGTCCAGGCCTATCTTGTGTCCTGTGTGTGCATAGTAATACAACATTATATTTTTCCTCGCTGACTCATCTTGATGTAAACATGGATAATTTCCAGTGCTGCCGGTGTCACACCCGATATCTCGGAGGCAGCGAAGAGTGTCGTCGGATTGGCTTTTTCAAGTTTTTCCACAATTTCGTTGCTCAGTCCCGAAACATTTTTATAGGTAAAATCCTCAGGTATCTTGATCTTCAGCATATCTTTCATCTGATCGATCTGTATCTGCTGTTTCTCGATATAACGGCTGTATTTGGCTTCTACCAGTATCTGCTCCATCACCTCATCATCATATTTATCGAATTCCGGTAAAAGGGAAACCAGTTTGTCTCTGTTAAAATCACCACGCCCGATCACATCGATCCAGCAGGTCCGGTCATTGATCTTCACCGCGCCGATCTGTTCAAGTTTGGCAAGGAACTCTTTGGTCGGTGTTACGTAATTCTCCCGCAAATAATTCAAGGCTTCTTCAATATTTTTCTGCTTCTCTTCAAATTTGGCGATATACACATCATCAAGCAAGCCCAGCATTTTGCCGTATCTGGAGAGCCTCATGTCCGCATTGTCCTCACGTAGCAGCAGTCTGTACTCCGCACGACTGGTGAACATACGGTAAGGCTCTTTGGTCCCTTTGGTGACCAGGTCATCGATGAGTACACCGATATAGGCTTCATCCCGTCTGAGGATCAGCGGTTCCTTTCCCTGTATGCTCAACGCGGCATTGATCCCGGCCATCAGCCCCTGTGCCGCAGCCTCTTCATAGCCGGTCGTTCCATTGATCTGTCCTGCCGTATAAAGCCCTTTGATCTTCTTGGTTTCAAGGGTATGTTTCAATTCTGTAGGGTCCACATAGTCATACTCTATGGCATAACCGTAACGCACGATCTTGGCATTTTCCATCCCTTCGACAGAACGGACCATCTCCAGTTGCACATCGATGGGCAGGGAAGTACTCATACCGTTGATATAGTACTCCGTCTCATCAATCGTCTGCGGCTCGACGAAAATCTGATGTCTCGGTCGGTCCCTGAAACGGTTGATCTTGTCTTCGATACTCGGACAGTAACGCGGTCCTACTCCTTCGATCTGTCCTGAGAACATCGGTGCCCTGTAAAAGTTGCTCTCGATGATCTCATGCGTTCTTTCATTGGTATAGGCGACATAACAGGGAAGCTGTTTGGGGTTGAAGGTACTTTTATCCGTCCTGAATGAAAATGGCGGCGGCGGTGTATCACCTGGCTGTATTTCCATCACCGAGATATCGACCGATTTGGCATCGATCCTTGCACAGGTACCTGTCTTGAGGCGGCCGATATTCAGTCCAAGCCCTTTAAGATACTCTGCCAGCTCCACAGAAGCAAACTCCCCCTGTCTTCCTGCCGTCTGCTTTTTATCTCCGATATGGATAAGCCCGTTAAGGAATGTTCCGGCCGTGATGATCACTTTGGAAGCCGTATATCGGTTGCCAAGCTGTGTCGTCACCCCCTTGACTTCACCCTCTTCCACAATCAGCCCGTCAGCGATCTCCTGCTTGACATCAAGGTTCTCCGTATTGAGTACCACATTGCGCATATAGATACGGTATTCATCCATATCGATCTGGGCACGTGACCCTCTGACCGCAGGCCCTTTTGAAGCATTGAGGGTACGGAACTGTATCCCGGTAGCATCCGTACAAAGCCCCATCTCACCGCCGAGCGCATCGACCTCTCTGACCAGGTGTCCTTTGGCAAGCCCGCCGATGGCCGGGTTACATGAGGAGGCACCTATCTGTTCCGCTAAAATTGTAACAAGCAGTGTTTTTACACCCATACGCGCAGAAGCCAATGATGCCTCTATGCCTGCATGACCGCCGCCGATAACTATAACATCGTAATTCATAAAATATCCTACTGTTTTTCTACAATCCACACCCATAGCGTGGGCAGGAATGCCCACGCTACAAACTATTTTCGCTATAATTAGCGAATTATATCCAAATTAATTGAGGTCAAATGTTTACAGGACTTATCCGCGAGATCGCCACTGTCAAAAGCTACAAGAACAATGTTCTTACCATTCAGTCAAAGCATAAAGCCAAAGTGGGTGACTCCATTGCCGTCAACGGTGTCTGCCTGACCGTCATCAAGGTCAACAGTGACGGTTTTGACCTGGAAGTTGCAGATGAGACTCGTTCGATCGTGCCGGCTGAAAAGTTTCAGGGCAAAGTCCATATAGAGCCTGCCATGCAGATGAATGACCGTTTCGAGGGTCACATCGTACAGGGACATGTGGATTGCATAGGTGAAGTGACACAGATCACCAAACGGGAGAACGGAACAGATTTCATCATCAAAGTGGATCCCAAATATATCACATATATCATTCCCAAAGGTTCGATCACCATTGATGGTATTTCCCTGACTGTCAATGATGTTTATGATGACTGTTTTCGTATCACCATCATTCCGCATACACTGGAAAATACTTTGATAAGAAACTATAAAGTGGGGACAAAGGTCAATATCGAGACTGATGTTTTCGCTCGATACATTGACCATATATTGGCACACAGGTCTTCCAAAAACTCCATGGGTTGGGATGATATCGATAAAATACAGATGAGTTATTGACACAAAAGAATATGAATGAATGTTTTTAACTATACCACTCCCAAACATGGTGAAATGTTTACCATCCTGCTTGAGCATAAAAATATCAGGATCAACCGCATTGTAAGCTCGAACGATAGTGAACAGATCGAATATATACAGGAAGAAGATGAATGGGTTGTTGTTTTGGAGGGTAAGGCCACTCTGCTTTTAGAAAGTGAAGAAAAAACACTCTTCAAAGGCGATACCCTTTTGATCCCTGCCCAGACTCCTCATAAAGTTTTAAAAACAGAGCAGGGTACCCTTTGGCTGGCTGTGCATATCTACTGATAGCTTTTATCTTTCATGCTTTCAGCCATAGGATTTCTTACTTTTTTCAACTCCATATCAATATACTCCAAATCTTCCAGCATTTTCAAAGAGGCAATAGTCGAAAAACGCATCATCTGAGCTCTATGTACAAAAATATAAAATCCATTTTCGTACAGTCCCAGACGGACAGCCGCTGCGGTTGAGTAGGTAGTGAGTATCACATCATCTTTTGAGACGGCTCGGATATCATGAAAATGTTCGTAGGTCCAGAGCAGTGGATTATGCGCAGGGGAAAATGCATCCTGATAAATAATGTCTATCTTCTCTTTTATTTTGGGAATACTCTCTCTTGCATCTCCGGGAAGTATCTCTATTCTGAACTGTTCATCTTCATAGTAGAGATCTTTACTGACCGCCTGGATGATGCTTTTGATATCACCAAATTCCGTGGGATATTCAAAAGAGTGGAGAGAATGGACTAGCGCTTCATCGAATTCCGGTGAGAGGATATGTACTTTGGTATCCAAACAGTTTTTTTTAATATAATAAAGTGTGGCAAAGGTATTGTAACCAAGCCCGAAACAGATATCCAGAATAGTCAGTTCCCTCTTCCCTCTGCTGAACTTTAAAGCCGGCTTAACATGTTTCTCCAGGGATTCATGCAAAGCCCCGTCTTTGGTAGAATGGTAGGGTTCATCAAACTCTTTGGAGTAAAGGGTATTTGTGCCGTCTTCACAGGGAACAATCTCTTTTTGAGGACGTAATGTTTCATTATACAAGTTACAGTCCGATCTCATCCAGTTCTTTGAATTTGAATGCTTCAATGATATCTTCAATGGTCTCTTCTTCCCGCACGACCAATACCATCATTCCTTCATTCATATAATCGATATAGTTCTCGAATTTATTGGAAAGAATGATGAAATCAACCCACTCCCCTCCAAGCTCATCGATAGTATCGTAAAACTCAAGACTCTTGACCTTCCCTTCATCGAAATCTACCAAGGCCCACTTTGAAGCTTCAAGCTGTGGTATGATCTTCGATACTTTGCCATTGTCACTATCTACCGGGATCCAGATGCGCATTTTACAATCCTTTTAAAAGTTTTTTGCTGAGTTTCAACTTCTTGTTATTCATAATACCGATACCTCTGTCCAACACGTTTTGTGCGATCTCCTTAGCCTCTTTGAGAGAATGCATCTTGTAGGAACCACACTGATAGACATTGAGTTCCGGGATATCCTTCTGCGATTTCACATTCAACACATCTTTCATCGATGCTGCCCAGGCTTTGGCAACTCTTTTAGATTTCGGCGTACCCAGAAGAGACATATAGAATCCTGTTCTGCACCCCATAGGTGAGATATCAATAATCTCCACTTTTTTTGAGTTGAGATGCTCTCTCATGAAACCAGCGAAAAGGTGTTCAAGCGTATGGATACCTTTGGAAGGCATTCTCTCTTCATTGGGTTTGCAGAAACGCAGGTCAAAAACGGTAATGTCATCACCGCATGGTGTTTTCATTCTCTTGGCAACTCTCACTGCGGGAGCGATCATTCTAGTATGGTCAACGGTAAAACTGTCTAATAGTGGCATGGGTTTTCCTTATATAATTTTTCAAATTATAACGGAAAAAATTAGTAAGTAGCAGTTAGCAAGTAGTAATTATGGAAAAAATGAGTTTTATTTGGAAATGTAACACACAAAGAATCTAAAGATTTCGTGTTAATTTGCTATAGATTTGATTGAATGGCGTGAGTGGAATGAGAGAGCATACATCAAGTATGTGACCGAATGGAACGAAGCCATTCGGTCAAAGATTTAGTGAAGTAACACGAAAGATTATATACGAGCTTCTTCGCGGCGCTGTAGCATTTCCCAATACTCATTGATATTTTTCTGGATCTGATCGATCACGTGTCTGTTCTCAGGCTTGAAGAGATGTTTGTAACGTCCCTGAGCCCCAAGGTAATCTTCTACTTTCAATACATTTTTAGGTCTGTAAAGAATGTTAAGTTCATGTCCGTCAATAATTTCATAGAGCGGGAACATCAATGTATCTGTTGCCAGGTCAGTCAGAAGGATCGTATCTTTTGGATCGAATCTCCATTCTGTTGTACATGGAGAGACCGTGTTGATGAAACAAGGCCCTTCCGTTTCAAGTGCTTTCTGGAAACCTTTAGCCATAGACTTCCACTTGTTCGGAGCCAATTGTGCAACATATGGAGCACCATGTGCAGCCATAATAGCGACAAGATCTTTTTTCTTCTCTTTCTTACCGTAAGAATGTGTTCCTGCCTGCGCTGTAGATGTTGTAGCACCGATAGGTGTAGCCGATGATCTCTGTCCACCTGTATTGGCATAGTTCTCATTATCCAGACAGATGTATGTAAAGTCATGGCCTCTCTCTACGGCACCGGAAAGCCACTGGAAACCGATATCGTAAGTAGAACCGTCACCACCGAAAGCGACAAACTTTACCGGAGCATCATTGTCTTTGAGCGTACCTTTTTTCTTTCTTGCTTTATGCATTGCCTCTGCACCGGTCACTGCAGTTGCAGCATTTTCAAATCCGATATGGATCCATGATGTATCCCATGAAGTAAATGGATAAACTGCTGTAGACACTTCAAGGCAACCTGTATTGGAAGAGATAACGAGATTGTCATCTGTACAGTTCATCAGCTCTCTGACGATCATAGAGTGGGCACATCCGGGACACAGAGTATGCGCACCCTCAAATCTGTCGTTATTTGTCGAAAATTCTTTTAAGTTCTTAATTGATGTAATAGCCATGATTAACCTCTTTGTGTTTGGAAATACCCAAGGTGTGGACCTCTAAGTCCTGAGAACTGTTGGATATCTGTTGTAATATGTCCAGCATCTGCATTTGCCTGCTGCTCTTTAAATATTCTCTTTGCTTCATCGATGGAGAAGTCACGTCCGCCAAGACCGTAGATATAGTTCGTTACCAGTGGTCTTGTATCTGTCGTATAGAGTGCTGCCGATACTTCGTTAAAGAATGCACCCATTGCACCGCCTGGGCTTGACCTGTCCATAACAGCGATCGATTTGGCACCTTTAAGTGCTTCTCTTACCTGATCGAACGGGAACGGTCTGAATACTCTGATACCCACTACACCAGCTTTGATACCCTCTTCTCTCAACTCTTCCGCTGCAACGACAGCAGTTTCAACCGTTGTACCAAGACCTACGATCACAACATCTGCAT
Source organism: Sulfurovum lithotrophicum (assembly GCF_000987835.1). Taxonomy (NCBI): domain Bacteria; kingdom Pseudomonadati; phylum Campylobacterota; class Epsilonproteobacteria; order Campylobacterales; family Sulfurovaceae; genus Sulfurovum; species Sulfurovum lithotrophicum. The sequence continues at coordinate 2,036,746 of NZ_CP011308.1, forward strand.
CTTCCATCATATAGCTTTCGACTCTGTTGTATTTTCTACCTGTCAGTTTTTCAAATTCAGCAAATACTTCATCGATAACCGGGCGTGAATCCATCAGTGCTTTATGCTGTTTTGCCTTATGTTCAAAGTGCCAGTCTTCTTCCGTCTGCGCACCGTACGTCACAGGTCTGGAGAAATCAAGCAGATCGTCAACCGGCTGAAAATCACCGATGAAGTTATATGCCGCCTCATCTGTCAACGGATAGACATTCTGAGCCGTATGTGAAGTGATGAACCCGTCCTGATGAACCATGACCGGAAGTCTTACTGAGTGGTCCTCACCGATCTTAAATGCACATAATGCCAGGTCATAAGCTTCCTGTGCATTGAATGCATCGATCTGGATCCAACCGGAATCTCTGCCGAGATACATATCGGCATGGTCACCACGTACGTTCAGCGGAGAAGCCAGAGCCCTGTTGACTACATTGAGTACAATAGGAAGTCTCATACCGGATGCCTGATACAATACCTCGACCATGAGGGCAAATCCCTGGGAAGAGGTAGCCGTAGCGACACGTCCGCCTGCTGCAGATGCACCTACACACCCTGACATTGCGGCATGTTCAGACTCGACCATCACATATTCACCGTCAATATAGCCGTTCGCAACATAAGCTCCGTAATTTTCCACGATTGGGGTAGAAGGCGTAATAGGATACGCCGCGACAACATCGACCTGTGCCTGTCTCAGTGCCTGGGAAGCAGCATAATTCCCGTCCCAGACTTCTCTGTCATTTAAATCAAATTTTTCTGCCATTACAGTTCCTTACTTCTCTTCTTTTTTCTTTTTTTCCGGCCATGCAGCAAGTGCTTCATCCAGTCCTGACTGCTCACTGAACATTAAAAGTGATTTCGGGTTTGTCGGACATACTTCAACACATACCCCACATCCTTTACAGTGGTCATAATCGATCCCCAGCATCTGCTTGTCTCTGGAGATAATAGATGTATCCGGACACCATACCCAGCAATTCTGACAATCGATACAAACATCGATGTTAAATACCGGCTTCTCCACTCTCCATGAAGCAACGGATGCTACATATGAATTAAAGTCTGAGTAGTGTCTCTGCTCTGCTTTCTGATGAACGATGTCCGTTGCATCTCCGTCAAAAGAGGTCAGAATAATACCCTGTGTCACTTCATCCCAACCGACATGTTCACCACCAAGCTGTTTGCTTCCTCTTTTTTCTGTTGCACATAAATGTAAATCTTGCATTGTCTTCCCCTTTATTTAACTTCGTTATATGCTCTGGTTATTGCTTCCATATTCGCATCAATGATCTTTTGCGGGAATTTTTTAAGCACTCTTTTCATATTTTCAAGAAAATAATCCAGTTCAAACATGCCTGACACTTTTACAAAAGCACCCAGCATCGGTGAATTCGGCATGGATCTGCCAATGGTATCAAGAGAGATCTGAATACAGTCGACGACAAATACTCTGTCTTCTTTCCCCTGAAGGTCGGGAATACCCGCGATCAGTTCCTCTTTGCTGAGGTGTGTTGTAATGATATATTTTGTTTCATCTTTCTCATGTTCAGTAATCGTATCCGTATAGGCCAATGCCGGGTCGATGACCAATACATAGTCAGGATGCATGAATTTTGCATGGTTCAGGATCTGCTCATCGGCAATTCGGTTGTATGCCCTCAAGGCAGCTCCCCTTTTGGCTGAACCGTAAAGTGCAAATGCCTGTACTTCTTTTCCTGTTGTCGCGACAACATCTCCCAGACCCTTGGCACCACTCACGGCACCCTGACCGGCACGGCTGTGCCATCTAATTTCAGTCATAATCTCTCCTATTAAATCTATAGTAACATGTCCATCATTGTAATGTTCACACTCTTAAAGCATGTTGAAATTATAATATTTTTAATCTCATGCTATTTTTTTGCTATGAAAGTAACGGCTTCAAGCGAATTTTTACACAGTAAGTCACTGCATTTCGACAACTGTTCGACAGTACCATATCCACAGCTTACAGCAACGCCCTTAATCTTTGCTGATGTTGCAGCGTGCATGTCCATACAGGTATCTCCGATCATCCAGATCTCCCCCTCTGGAGGATGCGGCAGTCTCTCCAACGCTTTATAGATAGGCTCAGGATGCGGCTTGGGATGTTCCACATTCTCTCGGCCTATGAGTACATCAAAATAGTCCATCAACCCCATATGTTCGAGCAGCTCAATAGAGTACTCTGCCGTCTTGGTGGTCACCACGCCGAGCATTGCAAACTCCGAAGCCCTCTCTACAGCCTCTTTGGCCGAGGGGAGCAGTACGGTCTTGGCTTTGCTGATCTTTCGGTAATGCTGCTTATAGGCTGCCACATGGTCCCAGATCTTCTCTTCTTCTACCCCAAGCTTCAGGAACATCCAGTCCAGAGGGTGCCCGATCTGCGCCTTGATCAGTTCATCCTCAGGAACTTCTTCCTCAAACTGCTTGAACGCAACAGCAAAGCTTTCCAGGATCGCTTCAGTCGAATCGATCAGGGTTCCGTCAAGGTCAAATAATATAATGGTCTCTTTTGTCATGATTCCTCTTTTTGTATAGGTGGTGGCTTGGGTACGGCTTTGAGCAGTGTACGTGTGTATTCGTGCTGAGGGTTATGCATCACCTCATCCACAGGTCCCTGCTCTACCAGTTTGCCCTCCTGCATGACAGCTACTTCGTCTGCAATGGAGGGAATGATGGAGAGATCATGGGTGATGAAAAGGTAGGAGACAGCAAAGTCATCCTGCAGTTCTTTAAGCAGGGAAAGAACCTGTGACCTTACCGTCACATCCAGCGCAGAAGTAGGTTCATCACAAATGATCAGTTCAGGTTCTACCGCCAGTGCTCTGGCAATACCGATACGCTGTCGTTGACCCCCGGAGAACTCATGCGGATAACGCTCGGTATACTCTTTTTTCAACCCTACCTTTTCAAGCAGTTCCCCTATACGAATATCCTGAGCCTCTTTCTCTTTCGGGCCGACCTTCAGGCTTACCATCCCTTCACGGATGATCTCACCGATGGTCATACGGGGATTGAGTGCCGAGTAGGGATCCTGAAAAACCACCTGAATTTTACTTCGGTAGGCTTTCAGGGACGCTTCATTCAATGCTGCAATATTCACATCTCTGAAGGCTATGGTCCCTTTTGTGATATCCAGCAGACGCAAAATGGCTTTGCCGATCGTACTCTTGCCGCTGCCCGATTCTCCTACCAGTGCAAGCGTTTTGCCTTTGGGTATGGCAAAGCTGACACCATCCACGGCTTTGACATACCCGACCGTACGCTGCAAGAGACCTTTTTTGATCGGAAAATAGACTTTGAGATCTTTGACTTCAAGCAGTGTCTTTTCTCCTTCTTCTCCGGTCTCTTTCGCCTGCATCGCAATGGCATCTTTCAGAAGCCGCTGCGTATAGGGATGTTTGGGCTGCTCAAAAAATGTATCACAGGGTGCTGTTTCAAGCAACTCTCCCTCTTTCATTACGGCGATCCTGTCCGCCATCTGTGCGACTACCCCCATGTCATGGGTAATGAAGAGTATGGAAAGTTTTCTCTTCTCCCTGATCTGCTTTAGCAAAGAGAGCACCTGTGCCTGTATTGTTACATCCAGCGCTGTTGTAGGTTCATCGGCGATCAGCAGATCAGGTTCACATGCCAGTGCCATTGCGATCATTACACGCTGTTTCTGCCCACCGGATAGCTGATGCGGATACCAGTAATAACGCTCTGAAGGGTCTTTGATGCCCACCTCATCAAAGAGGGAGATCACTTTCTTTTTTACCGCTTCTTTTGTGAGTCCCAGATGCAGTCGGATCACTTCAGCCACCTGCTCTCCTACTGTCATCACCGGGTTGAGCGCAGACATAGGCTCCTGAAAGATCATCGCTATGGACTTGCCCCTGATCTTCTGCATCTGCGACTCCGTAATGTCAAAAAGAGAATGTTCTTTGAGTCTGATATCTCCCGTACCTACATTGATGCTGTCAGGAAGCAGCCGCATAATGGCCAATGAGGTCAGCGATTTCCCGCTACCGGATTCTCCGACCAATGCAAAGATCTCCCCCTCTTTGATCTCGAAGCTGACAGAGCGCAAAAGCTGCTCTCTAGCTATAGCAAGACTCAGGTTTTCTACACTCAGTATAGTACTCATGACTTGTTCCTCGGGTCAAGTACGGTCTGTACGCGGTCGGAGAGCAGATTGGCCGCCAGAACCAGAATGAACATGAAAATGAAAGCCGAGAAGAGCAACCACCACACCATCGGTTCTCTTGCCATCTCCAGTCGGGCCTGGTTGATCATATTTCCCCAGCTGTACATGGTCGGATCCACCCCGACGCCTACATAAGAGAGTACTGCTTCGGCCAGAACCAGTCCCGAGAAGTCCAGTACCACAGAGATGAGAATGATGTGCATCAGGTTGGGCATGATGTGCCTGAAGATGATCTTCCATTTACTCACACCAAAGGCTTTGGCAGCAGTCACAAACTCTACCTGTGAAATCTTCAGTGTCTCGGCACGCAGCAGACGGCACAGGCCTGTCCAGCTTGTTACCCCCAGGATCATGATCAAAAAGAGCAACCTGAGGTCCGAACGCTCCAGCGTAGTCTCGAACCACTGGGGATGATTGTCCATCATCACCTGCATCACCAGTACGGCAGCAGCAATGAGCAGGACACCCGGAATGGAGTTGAGCGTGGTATAGATATACTGTATAACATCGTCTATCCAGCCTCCGAAGAATCCCGCAGAAATTCCCAGAACGATCGAGACGGGCAGCATCACCAGTGTGGTCAGTATGCCTATGAGCACCCCGGTACGGATACTTTTGAGACTTTGATAAAAGACATCTCCCCCCACTTTATCCGTACCCAGAACATGGTAATGGTAGCTCAGTATATAGAGCCATACGAAGGTAACGGTCAGCAGCAGGAAAGTAAGATATGCCGTTCTCCAGGGAAGTTCTGTCTCTCCCCGCCAGACATGACGCACTTTTTCACTGAAGCGTTCTTTTCCTTTCAATAACAAATGCAGGAAGACCAGTATCAGACTTGCAAACAGACCAAGCCCAAACGCCCCCAGCGATCGCCGGACGATATCCTCCGTTTCAGACTCTCCGGCAGGGATATTGACATATTTTAAAGGCAGATACGCCTGACGTGTAACATTGTCCTTTTCATCCACCACGATGGACTTGGCATACTCGTGCGTGGCGAACGGTGCCGAGTAGGTACGTTCCGTATGTTCAATGGTGTGGGCAAAAAGAAGGTCCAGCAGACTGACCATTTCACCTTTGTAGTGCACTTCCGCAGAAGCGCCCTGTCCTGACTTATCCTGTACTGTATGGCGCATATGCACCGAATCCAGCAGCGCGAAAGAGAGATAGAAAAGCAGGACGATCGCAGATGCCATCGCAATACGTGACCTGAAAATAGTACGCCACTGTTTTTTAACCTGCGGCGACCGTGAGACTACCCATCCCCACCCCATGAGTGCAAAGATCAGTATCCATACCATAATATCGGTCCAGAGCAGTGTCAGATTCATGAGAGCTTCACCCTCGGATCGAACAGCGTATAGGAGATATCCGTCAGGATCAGTCCGACAATGTAGAGTACCGATCCCAGAAAGACCATCGCTTTGACGATGGCAAAATCCTGTGAGTTGATGGCATCGATGGTGTAGGAACCAAGACCGGGAATACCGAAAAAGGACTCCATGACAAGACTTCCCATGAAGAGTGAGGGGATCACCACGACAACGCCAGTCAGAATTGGCAGCATTCCGTTCTTGAGCACATGTTTGAAAAGCACGGAGATCTCTGAGAGCCCTTTGGCCCTTGCAGTACGGACATAGTCCTGATTCATCTGCTCCAGAAAGATACTTCTGTACCAGCGTACACCCGCTCCCATCCCTGCAAACACACCTATAAGCACAGGGAGGATCACAAATTTGACGGCACTCCATCCCGGTTCATAGCCAGATATAGGCACCCAGTGCCAGACCTTGGAGAAAAGTACCTGTCCGGCGATGATGTAAAAGAGTCCGGAGATCGACATGATCATCACGGCAATGACCATCATACTGGTATCAAGTACAGATCCTCTGAAGAGCACCAGTAGAAGCGCCAGCGATATATTGGTGACCAGGGCAATGAAAAAAGTAGGCAAGGCGATGGCAAGACTCGGCCCCATACGCTCTTTGATATCCGAACCGATATCCCGGTTGGCATCTGAAAAACCAAAATCAAAGGCGAAGAGTTTCAGAGACTCCTGCATAAAAAGCGTGTCACTGATCTTTTCGACACCTGCAGCTTTCGGATTGAGAAAAAGCGGTTTGTCATATCCCTTTTCCACTTTCCATGCCTCTATCATCTGTGGTGTAACCTGTTTGGCACCGAGCTGTGCCCGCGCCATATCATCAGGGCTGTTGATCATGAAAAAGAGTACGAAGGTAATGAGGTTCACCCCGATCAGGATCGGTATGGCGTACAATATTCTACGCAAAATATAGGCCAGCATCTACTTCCTCCTCTTTCTTATCACAGTTTTCTGTCGGTTGTTATAGGCACGATAGAGCAGCCAGGCCATCAGCAGCACAAAGACAATGAGCAGTACCAGAGGCAGGATCACCGGCTGGTTCCACTCCTGCTGTTTTTTGGCTCTGAGCGCTGCATCGATCTTTTTGTATTTTAACGTATTGTTCGCCATGGCATTGGGCAGCACATTCCGGAACCACTGATGTGAGAGTGCAAGCGACTTGGGGTGAAAACCCCAGACCCAGGGGGCATCCTCTCTGGCGATCTGAACCATCTTCTCTATCTTCACTTTTCTCTCAGGCGTATTCTTCATTGTTTTAATCTCATTGAAAAGGCTGTCAAATTCAGGATTCTTGTAGTTGGAACTGTTGATCCCCGCCCCGTTAGTATCGACCGAAGCATTGCCTCCATACAATAAAAAAAGAAAGTTTTCCGGGTCGGGGTAGTCCGCATTCCATCCCCAGGAGAATATCTGCGTTTTTCCTTTTCTGATCTTGTCCTGAAAACGGTTATAGTCCGTAGCACGGATCACCAGCTGGATCCCCAGTTTGGCAAACTGCTTGCGCCTCCAGTCCATCAGTGCCCGGTCATCCGGACCTGTAGCCGTCGAATCATAAAAGAGTTTCAGCTGTTTGCCTGTCTTTGAGGAAATGCCTCCGGGATAGCCCGCCTCGGCCAACAATCTTTTGGCTACAGAAAGCGGCTTTCTGACCCTTTTGCCCTCTTTCCAGTCATAGACCACCTTGTTGGTCCCCGCTTCACCTTCTTCATATCCGAAAATACCGGGAGGAATGGGTCCCTGTGCCGGGATACCGCGTTCATTCATGAAAATGGAGATATACTCTTCCTGATTCTGCGCGATACTGATCGCCTGACGCAGTTTTCTGGCAGATTCGGAGTAACCTCCTACCACAGGATCAACCATATTGAATGCCATATAGAAGATGGAAGGCTGTACGGAGCCCTTCAGTTCTATCCCTTTTTTTCTCATCTCCTCGCTCAGGCCCATAGTACCCGAAGCGGAAATCTGTACTGCCTGGTCAAAGGCTTCCGAGGAAATGCCTGAAGCATCATAATATCCCTGTAGAAACTTGTTCCACAGAGGGATATTCTCTTTTTCAAGCGAATAGATAATTTCATCGATGAAAGGGAGTTTTTTCCCTGCATCTTTGAGCAGCGATACATCGATACCTTCAGCTTTGGCCGATTCTTTATCCAATGCCGGGTAGCGCTCCTCATGAAAATTGGGATTGGCTTTGAGCCGCATCACTCTGTTGGGATTGTTCTCGGCCAGATAATAGGCTCCCGTACCCACAGGATACCAGTTAAGAGTCATGTTTTTGGCAATGAGCCCCTTTTGCTGATAGAAAAGATCAGCCTCCCAGGGGATAGGGGCGAAAAAGTTCATAGAAAGCCAATAGAGAAATTGCGGATAGCGTCCCTTAATCGTGATGACCAGCGTGTTGTCATCGGCGACACGGACACCTTCTATATGGTAAGGTCTAAGGTCCAGCCGTTCCTCTTTCTCCTTTTTCTCTTGAGCGATTTTGCTGATCTTTTCGGAAAAGGTATCCAGTCCGGTGATATATTCTGTCATCGTATCAAGTATGGGGGAGTGGTTCTGCCTGACAGCCATCCGTTTGATGGCATAGGCATAATCTTCTGCTTTGAGCCTGCGTGTTGACTGCTTTTTGAAATCTTTTAGAGAGTCGATGGATGCCAATGCTTTTTCATCCAGATGGCCATAGAGCAGTTCCCCTTTTTCATTTTTGACAAAAGCGGGATGGTCCTGATAACGGATATTTTTTCTCAAAGTCAATGTATATTCTGTAAATGCGACACTGCTGCTGTTCTCATCCACCTCTGTACCGTTCGCATCCAGGTAATGCACCAGAGGCATTTTGGTCAATGTCAACGGTTCAAGTTCATAGGGACGTTTCAGATAATTGTACTGCAAAGGCGGTTCATAGATCTGTCCGATGAAGGCCCATTCGTTGGCATTATAGGAGATAACGGGGTCAAGACGTTTGGGCGGCAGGGAAAAAGCGGAAAAGAGTATATTACTTTTCACTTTATTCACTTCGTGGGGGCTATTCCAGACGGCACTCTGCAATGATATAGAAAAACCCAACAGTAACAGAAGAGAAAAAAAGTACCTATACATTCGTAAAAATCATTCCTTCAATAATATAGTAAATAGTGAAGGATTTTAGCATATTTTTCTATAGAATGATATACAAAATTAAATAGGGTACAATAACTCCTTATTTCATCAGTTTATTTGATGAATAAGATCAGTAGTTCAGTGAAAAAATCATTTTTTTTCACTGAACATAATTTAAACCATAATAACTGATTATAATCATAATTGAATTGTAAAGTTTAATTTAGTTTTAAATGAGCTTGGCCTAAAATATAATTGTCTAAAAATTAATTAAGAAGGAAGGATATGGCACGATTAGTAGTTATGGGTGGTGGCGTCTCAGGACACACTGCTGCAACATTTGCAAAAGATTGGCTGGGTGACGAGCACGAAGTAGTGGTTGTAACTCCAAATTCACAATGGAACTGGATTCCATCAAATATATGGGTAGGTGTAGGTCAAATGACCAAGGAGGAAGTTGTCTTCCCTTTGGCACCCGTGTATGAAAAAGCAGGTATCGATTTCAGACAGGCAAAAGCAGTTTCCATTCATCCAAACGGTGGAGAGAAGAGTGACAAAGAGTATATCACGATCGAATATACAGGACAGGGCAAAGAGGGACAGACCGAAGAAATTACTTATGATTACCTCATCAATGCTACAGGTCCAAAACTGAACTTCGGTGCAACACCTGGTTTGGATGAAGGTCACACTGTTTCTGTCTGTACTGCCGACCATGCGGTACATGCGAACCTTGAGCTCAAGAAGGTCTTCGAAAAGGCAAAAACAGAGAAGCAGAAAATTCTTGTCGGTACCGGTCACGGTATGTGTACCTGTCAGGGTGCCGCGTTCGAATATATCTTCAACATCGAGCACGAAGCGAACAAAGCAGGCGTCAGAGACAACCTTGAGATCAAGTGGATCTCCAACGAATCATTCCTCGGTGACTTCGGTATCGGTGGTCTACACATGAAACGTGGGGGTTATGCTGCCTCTTCAAGACTTTTCGCCGAATCACTCTACTCTGAGAGAGGGATCCCTTGGATCATTGGAGCACATGTCTCTAAAGTTGAAGCAGGAAAGGCACACTACGAACTTCTTGATGGTTCGACCGGAGAAGAAGAGTTCGATTTTGCAATGCTCATTCCGCCATTTGCAGGTGTGGGGCTCAAAGCATACGATAAAGACGGTTCAGACATCACTGACACGATCTTCGCACCGAACGGCTTCATGAAAGTTGATGCAAAGTATGATGCCGGTGCCTACGAGAACTGGAAAGCGTCTGACTGGCCAAGAACGTATCAGAATCCGACATATTCAAATATGTTCGCATGCGGTATTGCATTCGCACCTCCGCACCTGATCTCCAAGCCGATGTCATCAGTGAACGGTACACCGATCAACCCGACACCGCCAAGAACAGGTATGCCTTCAGGTATCATCGGTAAAAATGTAGCACACTCCGTATGTGACCTGATCAAAAAAGGTCCTGACGCACACCTTCATGAAGCCTCCATGGCGGAAATGGGTGCAGCGTGTGTTGCATCTGCAGGTAAAGGTCTTACAGACGGTACGGCTGCAGCATTGACCGTTTATCCTGTCGTTCCTGACTTCGAGAAATATCCGGGACTTGGACGTGACCTTGACTATACCTTTGGTGAGATCGGACTTGCAGGGCACTGGATCAAGCATATCCTGCATCACCTGTTCATCTATAAAGCAAAACTCAAGCCAGGCTGGACTCTCATCCCAGAGTAAAAAAGGCTTAAAGCTTTATACGAGAAAAATGGTGTCCTGACAATGTTTGGATACCAAAAGATAAATTAATAAAAAGGAAAGACATGCAAAGAATTGAAGAAACAGTTAAACCTTATGACCAGAACTTTACAACTATGGTACCAACAGGTTTTGTAAAATTTATGAGAACATGCCTTATCTGGCAATTTCTCAGATTTATCGCGATCAATATCAAAATGATCATCGTTGTTAGAAAAAGCCACGGCTAATCTTCTATTCGCACTCCTCTTTTTTAGGGAGTGCGGATATCTAGACTTTCCTTATTTTAAAATAGAATTTCAATTTCCATTCTGTTTCACAATAAAGAAAAAGAAGACACTATGGTACAAAAACTGGTTATCTACCCCGACGACAGGATGAACTGCACCTCAACGGATGTACGTTCTTTCAACCAAACGCTCTGGGACGTATTGGAAGATATGCGCGATACAATGCTGGCACATGACATCAAAGCTATGGCTGCTATGCAGATTGCCTATCCCTACAACATTATTCTTATCAAAGAGGGTGAGGAGTATCACGAATATATCAATCCGCGTATCATCAAGAATGAAGACCTTTTCGACTCTGAAGAGAGCAGCATCCATTACCCGGATGTAACGGTCACCATCCCTCGTTACGGGAAGATAAAACTGGTGTATGAAGACCGAAACGGAAAGGTACATTACGAAGACATCGAAGACAGAGAACTTGCTGCGATACTGCAGAGAAAGATAGATATTACCTTTGGTGGAAACATACTCGACAAGGTAGACAAAAACACCAGAGAGAAGATACTCGATGCTCTGGCAGGGAAAGGGCTCATGCCTCAGACTGACGATGTCTGTCCTACTTTCTCAAGAAAAGACTATTTTGTCAGCTTTACAGACAAGCTGCTCTTCTTTATGGGACTCTCTCTCCTCACGCCACTTTTCAAATTTTCAAAAGAGACCGTAGAGAACATCTATACCTTTGACAAGATCGTATTCCCACTCATCATTGTGTTGATGATAGGCTTTTTCTTCTATGCGCAGTACGAAGCCAAAAAATACAAACAATGCAGCTCCTGTCAGATAGGGAATAACATAGGCGTGATAATCAAACGCAGTGTTGCAGCCCTCGCTTTTGCCATAGGCGCTTACTTCCTGGTTAATCCTTACTAGGATTTCTTCATTACCAATATCGGCAGCATACCGAAATATGCCAGTGTACCATAAGCCTGAACGATATCTATATCAGGCTTGATCTCAAGTATCATCTTCTTGATACTTTCTTCATCCAGATCACCCATATATTCACCCTCACCGTGATCCTCTTTGTATATCTTCACCAAACGATGCGTCTCTTTACTCTCTTCATATTTCCATATGGTCATATTCTCTCCTCATAAAATACATACTGCATAACAACTTTGTCACTGAGCACTGGGCATGCCGATACAAAAGTGTGCATATTGCGTAGCAACACGCTGAAAGCATCGAAGTGCACTTGCGAAGTGACGCTTTTTTGTTTATTTTTTTCTAAAAAAAGTAAACAGAAGTTCGTATACTAACATAATTTAAGATGAAATTTAAATGGGTAGGGAATAGATAGAAGGAGTTTCTGCCAAACCCGAAGGGCCTGAACAGAAGAGATAACGGAAAGTACCGATTATCTTTTTGAGAACTGTGGAGATCTTCTCGCTTTTTTCTTACCTGGTTTCTTACGCTCAACGACTCTTGAGTCACGAGTAAGAAGACCCATAGGCTTCAAGATCGTTCTGAAAGACGGCTCGAATTCAACCAATGCTTTGGTGATACCGTGCTTCAATGCATCTGCCTGTGCAGAGTAACCACCACCGAGTGTAGTTGCTTTTACATTCATAGACTCAAGCTGCTTAGTCGCTTCAAGAGGAAGTCTTACTTTCATTTTAAGTGTTTCGTGTCCACCCAACCATTGGTCAAGTGTCTTACCGTTAATTAGCATTTCACCGTTACCTGGTGTCAACCAAACTTTAGCGATAGCCGCTTTTCTTTTTCCTGTTGCATAAATAGTCGCCATGATTACGCTTCCTTGTTGATTTGTGCAGTATGTGGGTGCTCGGCACCGGCATATACTTTCAGTTTTTTAAGCATTTGTCTACCAAGAGTCGTCTTTGGCAGCATACCTCTTACAGCAAGCTTGTAAAGTTTCTCTGTGTGGTTCTCAAGCATATCGCCCAGTTTTTTACTTTTGGTTGAACCAAAGTAGCCTGAGTGAGTGAAATACTCTTTATCCTCAAGTTTGACACCTGTAAATTTCGCTTTTTCCGCATTGATGATCACTACGTAATCACCACAGTCTACATTCGGTGTAAATGATGGCTTGTGTTTACCTCTGAGAAGAGTTGCTACTTCAGTCAGGATACGACCGAAAGTTTTACCTTCAGCATCGATCAAAACCCAGTCACGTGTTACTTCAGCAGGTTTTAGTACCTTTGTCATTTTCATGATGGTTGTCCTTGTTTTAGATAAAAATCTGCAAAGCAAATCTTTTTGTGGACGGATTGTACCCACTTAATCTTAAAATTTATTTAAATTAAGATTATTTTAAGTTTACTATCTCGATTTTATCTTCCAAAAGATAAATGATCATTCCCTCAGTCGGTTTTTCTGCAATTTTTTCGATCGCTCTTTTATAGTAATTGACCTGAGTCTGATGCTTTATGGTATACTTCTTCGAACTCTTGTAATCGATCACCAGCATATGGTCGTCATATTCCAGAAGCAGGTCGATCTGTTTCAGTTCCCCTTCAAAAGAGAGCGACTGCTCTTTCATGATCCGGGCATCCTTCAAAAAGTCCTGAAATGCTTCATTTTCTATCAGTGCTTTGACCCGTTTTTCGATCTGGGCCAAACCTTCATGGCCCAAAAGCTGTCCGTAACGGTTCCTTACAGAGACTAGGGCGAATTTCAGGCTTTGCTCATCAAACTCTCCCATGATCTCCAGCGTGTAGTGCAGTGCCGTACCAAAAAGGATCGCTTCGTAATCTTTCTCTTCCTCATCCTCTTTCGTACCAATTTCCTGTGTACCGTAATCAGAAATAGTCACCGATACTACTTCGTTCTCCCTGCTCTTCTCTTCCTGGACACCCAATGTTGAACACTTAACGATTATCTCTCCGATCTTTATCGGAGAGATATTGATCTCATCGAAAATGGACCCTTCCGGCTTCTTGATAACGATCAATCCCTCCACCGCACGGGTCAATGCCACATAGAGCACATTTTTTCTATCCTTGAGAGAAGAAGCCCTTCTCTCCTCCATAATCCTTGCATAGTTGTCATCGAAGTGTTCCCTGTTCTGTGTTCTGTAGAGTATCTGGTCAATATGGAGATCATCATTGTAATGGAAGATAAGCGGGGCTTTATCACTGTTGGGACGCGTCAGCTTGTCCAGCACGATCACATATTCAAACTCCAGCCCTTTTGAACCATGGATCGTCATGATATTCGCACCATGAATGGAGTGGGCCGCCACAGAGATACTCGAGGTTCTGAACTCATCCAAAAATGTAGGGATATCCGAAAACGATGAGGCGAACTCCAATAGTTTGAGCATATTGCGGTCATTGTCGAAGTAGCCGAATTCCCGTATCAGCCTGTCCACGATCTGCAACGGGCTCATAAAAACAGAGAACCAGGAAAGATCGACCTCATCGAAGCTTTTGCCTACCTTCAGGAGCATCGCTTCCGCATCGATCTTCTCCCCGCCGAAGAGGTAGGAGACCATAGCGACCAGCGCAGCGACCTTCGGTACATTCTTCAAAGAGGAGGAAGTTTTCAGCAGTGTATGAATACCCTCTTTTTCACAGGCTTCCTGCAGATTCTGCCCATCCTTGTTGGTACTGACCAGGAATGCTATGTCATCTACGTCGATCCCAAGTTCCAGAAGACGCTGTGCCTGCGCAACTGCATCGTCAATGATCTCTTCGGACTCAAAGACTTCTACATACCCCTCACTTGCATCCGTTTTGCTTTTTTGGGGCACGTAGCCCTCCATCGTATCTTTGAACCAGAGGTTTACCTGTTCCACTACATACCTGCTGCTTCGGTAGTTGGTGTCCATCTGTTCGATCTGCACACCATATCTCTGGGCGATCTTGTCAAAGAGCTCTTCCTCCCCACCACGAAAACGGTACAATGACTGCTTGGTATCTCCCACATAGAAGAAGGACTTGAAATCACTCTGCCCCTGTCCGGAAAAAATCTCGTCGATAAGCGGTTTGAGCAGCAGGAACTGCAGTGTAGAGGTATCCTGAAATTCATCGAGAAGAATATGTCTGAACTTTGCATCGATCTTGAAGTACAGGAACTCACTCGAAGGCATTTCCTGCAAAAGCCGGTAGGTAAAATAGCTCAGGTCATCAAAGGTAAGCACCCCCGAATTCCTTGCATTCGTGATCGTTGCATTTTTGTAATAATCATAGATCCTGAAGAGATGATGCAGTACAACCATTTCTTTGGCTTTTGCCCAGTGCAGCAGCCTCTGTTTGAGTGCGGCATAAACAGCTTCGATCTCCCCATTAGCTATTTTTTTGTACCAGGAATGCTCACCCAGCGTCTCCTTCTCAAACAGCTTTTTGCTGAACAGCTCTTTAGTGTTTTTGGTATCGAACTGCTTCAGACAACGATCAGGCGCACCGGCATTTTCGAGTGCCTTGAGCATTTCCAGACGCAGTATTTCACAGGCCTCTTCCTCTTTGCTTATGGAGAGTGTCACTTCCGACTGGGCAGGAAGCAGCGGATCGACCTTGTAGAAGTTCTGCATCAGGTCAAATATCTTCTTGAAGCGTTTATCTTCAATGTCCATGGCCAGTTTCACCAGATCGGAAAGCATACCATTTGCATCTACTTCATCCAGAAAATGTTTCTCCAGCTCTTCCTTGGGCTGTTCCTTGGTCACAAAATCGGGTTCAAGTCCAAGTTCCAGAGAGGCGGAACGCAGGATCTTCGAGAAAAAACTGTCCAGTGTCACAATATGGGATGTAGAGGAAAGAAATCGTTTCAAGACTTCCGGCTGTTTCTGGAACAGTACGTCCCTGCTCATCCCTGTCTCTATCGCAATGGCATCGAGGAACGCCTTGTTCTCCCCAAGGTGACGCAGTGAATCCACCACACGCTGCCGCATCTCCGCTGCCGCCTTGTTCGTAAAGGTCGCTGCCAGTATGCTTCCTGCAGGCTCTCCCATAAAAAGCAGAGAGATGTAGCGTACAGAGAGCGCAAAGGTCTTACCGCTTCCCGCGGATGCCGAATAGGCCAAAAAAGGTTTAAAACTCATAGATACTCCCCCCTTTCACACATTAGGGCGAATTCACAGTAGGTACATTTCTGCAGGTCATCACATTTTTCTGCCACAAAACTTTTTGTCTGCTTTAAGTCGATGATATGTTCTGCTAAAAGGGCGTTTCTCTCTTCGAGCAGAGTGACCTGTTGTTTCTCTCCTTTTTCCAGTATCTTGACGAAAGCCAGAGAGATATTCTGATATCTGTTTTGGAGCAGTTGGCGGTAGATACTCATCTGAAAATCACTGATCTTTTCAGGATTGAGTTTTTTGGGCTCTTTTTCCACCCTTCCACTTTTATAGTCGAGCACCAGTGTATCGGTTGCATTCTGGTCAATACGGTCAATACGTCCTTTGAACTTCAAGCCGCCGATCTCGCCAAGGACTTCAAGCTCTCTCTCCACTACACGCCATTCTGCCTTGAAATGATCTATTTCTTTTTGTGCGAAACCTTTGAGCTTTTCTCTCCAGAGCAGTTTTCTGTAACGGTTCTTTGCATCCTCCTCCGGCAGCAACTCATCCATTAGCGCATGGAGTCTCTTTGTCAGCTCCTTTTCACTTGCATAACAGCCCTGTTCTTTGTAAAGCTGCTCCAACAGGGTATGAAGAAAAGCACCTTCATTAAGCTCATCCTCTTCTTTGGCCTTGATGTTTTTGATATAGCGGTAGTAGTATTTACGCTTGCATTCCAGCCAGGCCTTCAGTCTCGAAGCCGACCAGGTCTGGGCAGTCGCATCGAATGCTTCAACGACGGGGGCTTCCTCTGCTTTGAGTTGCGAAGGATGGCCGTAAAGGAGGCTAAGTGGTACCTTGGGCCGTTCGGCCTTGCCTAAACCCAACTCGTAGAGAAACTTTGAAGGCAGATTGCTCTCGGAACTGCTGTAAATGATGGCAGCACTCTCTGCCTGTTGCAGCAGACGGTTGTAATACTGTTTCTGAAGTGCTTCCCTGTCCTGTCGCGTCGGCAGCCCGGCAAAGGTCCGTACCGTCGAATTGAGGAACATGTCTTTACTTGATGATGCCGGTACCGTACCTTCATTGAAATCCACGATCACCACACCTTTGAATGAGACACCCCTTGTCTCCAGCACTCCCAGGACTGTCACCTTCCCTCCGCGTACATCATCCAGAGTGATCTTCGAGAGTGTTTTGAGCCAGAGAAAAAGCCATTCTTTATAGGTGAGTGTTGCATCCCGGAAAAGCGTAAGAAAATGCCGATACTTCTCCTCTACCCGTTCCTGTTTTTCTGCATCCAGCAGATCAATTTCCTCCAGGAATCCAAAAAAGTTTTCCACACCTGTCTGTGCTGTCTTACTGACACTGTCGATCTTCTCTTTCAGAAGACCATAACGTTCTATCAGACTGACACTTTCCCTGTCATGCCGCTGCCAGTAGCGATACAGTGCATCCAGCGACCGGTAGATACGTCCGTTTGCATAATCGTACCCCATAGCAAAGTTCAGATTGTTATGTGTATCAAAGAGCATAAAGTGTTTTTTGAATTCTTCATCGGGCAGGATCAGGACGATCTCTTCCGGGGAAATACCCGACTGTACCATCTCTTCGATCTTCATAAAGGCCAGAGCAACCTGTTCATCACGCTCCTCAACACTGTAGACAGAAGCTTCTATGGACAGCGTATCGGGATGGTCGCTCAAAATACGTCTGCTTCCAAGATCGAAAGTCACTTCCCTGTTGGGCTGCAGTTCAATATCAAAGGCTTCAAAACGCTCCAACATCTTCTGGTTGAAAGTGCTGGTTGTATAATGGATGATCAGCTGTGTATGTTTCGCCATCTTCTCCAACAGTTCAAGTTCAAAACGGCTCAGATATCCTTCAAGAAATATCTCTATCCTCTCATATCCTTTGACAAAGCCTTCATTTAGAGTGTAACACTGTGGAATGAACATCCGATCTGTCAGGCCCTTTGCCTCAAGCAGCTCTTTGTAGCGCCTTTGCAACTGTTCCAATGTTTCAAGGTGTTTGTCAAATTCCGCATAGGCATCTGCCTGGACCAAAGTATCATAATCCACATGCTCGGCAGAAAGTTCCTCAAAGAACTTGAAAAGTGCGTCACTTTTACTGAAAAAACGTACCAGGTCACGATTGACCTTCAATGTTTTAAAACTGTCGAAGCGTGAAGCTTCTTTAAGAAAAAGTATACGTTGAAGGGGATCGGCCTGTGTTCTTTCTTCCACAAGTACTGCCCGTTTTTCAAACTCATCCATCCGCATCAGTGTCGGGAGGAATCCATCACAGTTTTTCAATGACTGGCTTACGGTTCTCAAAGCTCTGGAAGTAGGGTAGATATGTAATTGGTTCATGGGGAAAAGTATATCACAGAGTGACTATAAAAGCTGAAAATATGTCAAATTGTCAGAGAAAACCTGTATCTTTGTATGGCAGGCAAGTGCCTGCCATTTTTTGACATTAGGGCTTGAGATAAGCCGGTGTATCGGAATAGCCGACAGCATCACCGATCCTGGCTCTAATGCGGAGCACGTAGCGTCCCGGTTTTTCAACAGAAACCGTTACTCTGTACTTTCCGTCTGAAAAAGGAACTGTCTCTATCATAATATCATCCACTTTGGTATGCGGACGCGTCAGAAGAAAGCTCACATTGGCATCGGGTACATCTGCATTTTTTACATTAACTACTTCATAGGAAAAAGTGTTTTCACCTTTGGCAAGTTTTACCTGTGACTTCTGCTTTCTATGAAGCACCTCGTTTTTCTTCACTGGAAGCATTTCAACATCTGAGATAATGATCTTGTACTTTTTATCGAAGGCTTTCTGTTTTTCAAGAATTTCATTGATATTCATATCGGCCTTCTGGTATTTGAGCATATACTCGTTCTCTTCCTGTACAGGAAGCGAGGTGGCATGCTTCACTGTCCAATATCCAAGGGTGATCCCTATGAGTAGAAAGCCTACTATCATATGAGGCCAGTAAGTCTTCTCTTTATTCTCTTTTACCATTTTTTATCCTCATCCATATCGGTCTAAACAGGAACATCCAGAAAACAAGTATAGCGCCGATACTGACCAGTACCTGCAATACCCTGATAATATATCGTGTTTCATTTGGCATAGTACTTTTCATTTCTACATGCTTACTATCCGCAATCTGGTCAGCAAGCTCAGAAAATCCCTGTACTATTCCAATATTATATTTGTCTTTATTGCTGTTTTTATCTTTGGTTGCAACGATATCTATCGTAGCATCTATGACATCATTCTTGTCATAGAGGTCAGCTATCGTTTTATCAGACGGTATCAATGCTACACGCCCTGTCTCTTCTGACTTTTGTGTGATCTTCGCCTTGGGAGCGAATATTAACATTACATAGGGCTTGCTCATATTAGCTTCATACTTCTTACTGTATGCAACAAGATTGAATCTTTCGGGAAAGTGTTCGTTCGTTGCGACCACATAACCATTTATCCCTGTTTTTTGCAGCAGTTCACCTGCCATATCTTCAACCAGTTTTGAAGCTTTAGGATTTAGAATGTCATCTTTTAGAATATGTGTTGCATTAAGAAGAAGAGGAAGTAACAAAGCAAGCAAGGAGAACCTTACTTGAACTTTGAACATATATTAACCTACATACAGGTGGTTTGGTGTAAGTACTGCCCAAGCAGTATAAATAGCTGTAATAACCATACCCCAACCGAGAACTTTATCCATAATTGTAATCATTTTTTATCCTTTTATGAATTACTTAGCATCTTTGAATGCAAATTGCGCATTGTCTTTACTGATCTCTTTGATATTGTCTAAATTACTTGTGATCGGTGTAGGATCATAAGGATTAGTCGCGGAGTGCTGCTGTACCCCTATACCCCAGGTTGTAAGAAAAGCAAGGATACCCAAAAGGAGTACCGTTGCGATCAACATCCCTGTCACACCACTAAGGCCGAATACGGATCTATTTGTATTTTCTGTCATCTTATTCTCCTTTGATCGATCGGATGTATGTAGCAAGTGCTTTCACCTGTACCGGCGTCATTCTGTCATGGAATGCAGGCATTTTACCAAGTGCACCTTTTTTACCATTCTTGACGACATGTTCTACGATCGTGTTGTCATATTCTGCAAGGTTCGGTGCCATACCGTTCATACCTTTACCATCCGGTCCATGACAGGATGCACATGCTGCAAATGCTGCAGGCTGTTTCCCCTTCATGCCGCCGGATATCCATACTGCGATCTCTTCAGCATCTTTCCCCTGTGCCATCATAGGTGGCATCGCACCCATCTGGTAGCCAAGCTGGTTTGAACCATTCTTGATCGTATAGAGAATCTGCTCTTTGCTCATTCTGCTTCCGAAATCCTGTGCTTTACCTGAAAGTCCGTCACCGGTTGTTCCGTGGCACGGCGCACACTGTACGAGGAAGATGGATTCACCCATTTGCTGAAGCGTTGCCGCATCTGCATTTTTATGCACTTCTTCAAATTTCTTGTTATAAGCCTTTACCTCTGCATTCCACATACCGATCTGACTGAAGGCATTGACTGGATAACCCATTGTCCAGTACCACATTGCCCAGATCAATGTACCCAGAAATGAATATGCCCAACCGGAAGGAAGTTCGTTTTTATACTCACCGATACCGTCCCAGTTCTCTTCAGCAAGTTCACCACTTGCTGTATCTGTTTTCATCTGTGCAATATATTTTGCAGCTACCCCGAAAGATAGTGTTGCAATCAAAATTGCTCCTATCATGGTGATCGCATTGATCGGATCACTCAAATCGATATTCATCTGCTTTACAACGACCAATGTAGCTACAATCAGTATCGCTGCAAAAGCCAATGCTTTTATCACTAACCCATTCATTTATTTCGCTCCTTTTTTTTCGTCAGGAGAAGGATTACTTGAATTGACCGGGGTACTATCGATCTCGTCATCGAGAGCGATATTCCCTAATTTTTCATAATCCTTCTCACCTTTCTTTTCACTTCTATAGAGGTAAACAATATACCCGTACAATGCCACGACCAGGAAAATGGTCATAAAGAAACTGGCATAGCCCTGAAGTTCTCTAATGTCCATTCAGTTTACTTTTTCGCCTCATAACGGCTTGTTCCCAAACTGTTAAGATATGCTATCAGCGCAACGACTTCAGGTACTTTTCCTGCAGCAACTGCATCTTTAACATCTTTGTTCTTCATATTGTCAGCGATCTTCTGCGCTTCAGCCAATATTTTTGGTTTATAGGCTTCAAATGCTGCTTTACCAGGCTGTATATCATCACCATATGGTGTATTAAATACATTTTTTACCGTAACAGCTTCAGCATAGGCTGTTGCAATATCAGCTGCATTTGTAAACTGATGTTTATATGCCGGCATAATCGAACCAGGTACTACCGATGTCGGTTCCCACATATGGTTTTCATGCCAATCTGTCGTTCTATAGTTACCTACACGGTGAAGGTCCGGACCAGTTCTCTTCGAGCCCCAAAGGAACGGTCTATCATAGGCATACTCACCAGAGAGTGAATACTGACCATATCTGTCTGTTTCCGCTTTGAACGGACGAATCAACTGTGAATGACAAGCAATACAGTTGTCTTTTTTATAGACCTCTTTACCTGCAAGCTCAAGTACCGTATAGGGACGGAGTCCATCTACCGGTCTTGCAGCCTCTGCAAAGTTTGGCAGGATCTCGATGAGTCCTGCAAATGCGATAACCAAAAATACTCCTACTGCGAAGAAGAACGGATTTTTCTCTAACCAATGAAACATAACCTACCTCCTTATGCCATAGGTGATCTGAACTGTGGTTCTTCAGAAAGCTCTCTTGAAGAAGTCATAGTTTTAATCATATTGTAAGCGAACATTACGAAACCAGTTACATAAAGTACACCGGCCAACGCTCTAATCGCATAGTAAGGGTGAAGTACAGTTACCGTATCGATGAATGAATACATCAGGTTACCATATTCATCAACCGCTCTCCACATCATACCCTGTGTGATACCTGCGATCCACATGGATGTAAAGTAAAGAACAACGGCTGTCGTCTGGATCCAGAATTGTGCTTCAATAAGTTTTTTAGAATATATCTCTCTTTTGAACATTCTTGGAGCCATGTGGAAGAGTGCAGCCATGATCATGAATGCAACCCAACCAAGGACACCATCGTGAACGTGTCCAGGGATCCAGTCAGTGAAGTGCGCAATCGCGTTAACTGATTTGACCGCCTGGATAGGTCCTTCGAGTGTTGACAACATATAGAATGTAGATGCCAATACCATGAACTTGATCAGTGGGTTTTCAGTCAACTGATTCCACTCACCTTTCATGGTGAGGAGCATGTTGATCGCTGAACCCCAAGATGGGAGAATAAGTACTACTGAGAATACTGATCCCATTGTCTGCATCCAGTCTGGAACTGTTGACCATAGAAGGTGGTGTGAACCGGCCCAAAGGTAAACGAACATAAGACCCCAGAAAGAAAGAAGAGAAAGTTTATAGGAATAAACTGCCTGACCAGACTCTTTTGGAAGGAAGTAGTAGATCATCGCAACGATAGGCACAGTAAATACAAATGCAACCGCATTGTGTCCCCACCACCATTGAACCAATGCATCATTCGTTCCTGCATACATAGAAACTGAATGCATTGCACTACCTACACCGGCTACAAAATAAGTCGGTACAGCCATGTTGTTGAAAAGATAAAGCATTGCCACACCGAGGAAACATGCGATGAAATACCACATAGAAATATAGAGTGCTTTTTCTCTTCTGATTCCGATCAGACCGAACATTGCGATACCCCATAATACCCAGATAACAACGATCACCAAGTCAATTGGCCACTCATACTGTGCATACTCTTTGTTTTGCGTAATTCCCAAAAGCAATGAGATGGTCGCGACTAAAGCACCTACCAGATAAATCCAAAATTGAAGTTTTGCTATAAACATGATGAATTTGGATTCAGCCATAGAAACTTTCAATACTCTCTGTGCCGAATAGTAGAATGTAGCGAAAACACCACTTACCGTAAAGCCATAGATAACCACTGTTGTGTGTACTGGTCTCAATCTTGAGAATGTACCATATTCACCCAATAAGTAGTTAAGTTCCGGGAATGCGAGTTGGGCCGCGATAAGCGTACCAATTAACATACCTAAAAATCCAAACAAAATTGCTGTATAAGTAAACAATTTCGCTACGGAATAATCGTATTCCAATGCTGCGTTTGATTGCATGCATACCCCCTTGTAAAAATTTATGTTGCAGTAAAATGCCAACATTCGCATTAATTATAGGTTTTTTTTTCACATAAAATGCTTAATTTTTGGGTTGTAAAGGAAGAATTGTTAACTTATGTTTAACAAAATGTAGAAAATCGTAGCAACTGCCACATTTTAGGGGAGAAAAAGGGTTTCAAATAGGAGTTTTTAAGTCCTATTTAATACTATTTTTTAACGATTTAAGCCTTTCCTTTTGCACTCTGAATCGAATGGATATAAGTATAATCTATACTTATATTTTTCTCTTTCGGCAAAGCTTTTGAAAGGCGCCAGACCATCCCTTCAAAATCCGGGAAAAGATAGTTCGCCATCGAGCCTGGAATAGGGTTTATCTCGTTCAAAAGTATCTCATCATTTACGACAAAAAAGTCACATCTGATGATGCTTCCCCTGAACAGGGGATCGTAGATCTTTTTGAATGTCACCTGGATATTGTTCTTCAATTCTTCTGAGATATCGGCAGAAAGTACCTGCGAATCGCGGGAAAAATCCATATATTTCTTCTCGAAATCAAGGAATTCCTCCTTTTGCGGTTCTTCCACGATGGAAAGTTCCCAATCACCGGTATGACATCCGGCCTGATTGAACTCTTTGACACCGTCAATGAAGGGTTCAACGATCACATCATTGTCGAATTCGAATGCCACATCCAGCGCATAGTCAAGTTCCGTTTCACTTTTGACAATACTCACACCGATACTGCTGCCAAGTCGTACTGGCTTGATGATGACCGGATATTCCATTGATATTTTACGATCCCCATTCTTGGACAAATACTCATAAGGAACGGTTTTGACCCCAAGGCTTTCTGCCAGGAATTTGGTATAGAGTTTGTTGTAGCTCATTGCGGAAGCTTCAAAGCGTGGTGAGATGTACGGGATATTGAAAAATTCCATCATCGATGCGACCTTTCCGTCCTCCCCATCCCTTCCATGAATCAGGTTCAACAGTACATCAAAAGCTACCTGTTTGCTTCCAAACATCCCTTCAGTAAAAAATCCACCGTTTTTCAGGGTGAGCTGCTTGCCTTTTTTATATTCACCAGAAGAGAAGAGTTTGGAATTGATCTTGTCCGTATCGACAAGATAAAATTCTCTGTCTGCAGAGACAAAAATGTAGGTCAGGGTACTCTTTTTAAGTACTTTTTTCATGGTAATGGCTGAAACAATGCTGATCTCGTGTTCAAAGCTTGATCCGCCGAATAGAATTGCTATGTTCATTGGGTATCCTTTTGATATTCTAAATGCCCTGTTATTCACATCGTGGCTCTCGATGTACCCCTGCAGGAACGAAGACAATTGCTTCGCTTTCAAGGGTGTTCACCACGACATTATTTAATATTTTTTACAACATTTTGGTGAACTCACCAAAAATATACGCTGATTCGTGCGGTCCGGGGCTTGCTTCGGGGTGATGCTGTACGGACATGGTCGGTGAATCATTGTATCTGAGCCCTTCGATCGTATTGTCAAAAAGGTTTACGTGGGTGATCTCTGCCACTTCCGTAATGTTGTCAGGCACATTGTAGTTGTGGTTCTGTGCCGTGATCTCGACTGCACCTGTCCTCTCGTTTTTGACAGGATGATTTCCGCCGTGATGCCCAAACTTCAGCTTGTAAGTATCGTAACCGTGTGAGATAGAGAGAAGCTGATGTCCCAGACAGATACCAAATAACGGTATTTTTCTGGCGATCAGTTTTTTGATCTTCTCCTGCTCCTCTTTGAGGATAAGCGGATCTCCCGGCCCATTGGAGAGAAAGACACCGTCGATCTCTTTGCTCTCATATTTACCGATAATCTCTTCTGCCGACATGGAGTTGGGAACTACTGTCACTTCCATGCCTGCATGGGTGAGCTCATTGAGGATATTGCGTTTGATCCCGAAGTCCAAAGCAATGATCTTCTTGCTTGTCTGTGGTGCTTCATACTCAAATGTCTGGGCATTGTAACGTGCTTCATGATGCACATATGGCTCTTTCGTACTCACCTGCTCTATGTAGTTCACCTCTTCGATACGCGGAGAGGACTCAAGCATTTTCTTCAACTCTGCTTCTTCGTGGATCACTGTAGAGGCAACCATCATCATCGCACCTTCATCCCGAAGCATCTTTGTCAAAAAACGTGTGTCGATCTCCGTGATACCCAGCACATTCTCTCTTTTAAGTAATGTATCAAGACTTTCTTCAGAGCGAAAATTGGACGGACGGGACTGGTAGGTACGCACGATGATCCCTTTGCAGTATGCGCCCTTGCTCTCCATATCCTGCGCATTGCATCCCACATTGCCAATCTCCGGCATGGTGAAGGTTACAAACTGTCCGGCATAGGAAGGATCAGTTACGATCTCCTGATAGCCTGTCAGAGAGGTGTTGAAGACGATCTCTCCGACTGACGTTCCCTCTGCTCCGAAACTTTTCGCTTCCAAAAACAGACCATTTTCAAAATATAGACTTACTTTTTGCATTTTACTCTCCTTGGTGCACAATTACGCACATTTCGTTCTTTTTCATTGTGTTTAGTGCGTGATTACGCACCCTGCATCTTAGAGCATTCCTCTCTTCGCCAACTCTTCCTGATAGAGTCTTTCATAGAGCAGTTCATAGTCCTGCGATCCGGGGATCACCTCTTTTTCCATATTCCTGATCTTGTTGTACACAATATCGTCAATTTCGTCAAAGGCATCGGCAAAAGCTTTGAAAGATTTGAAGATGACATTCTTCACCTGGTTTTCATTGACCGTATATTCTGCCAGATAGTTCTCATAGAGCTCGTCAAGAATAAGGTGGGCAAGATCGTTAAAACGGTCATCATAATTCATAATGACCCCATATTCGGGCGCCATCTTCTTCTTAATCATGAAGAAAAGCTGTCTCTCGTCAGCATGCTGGAATTCGATCTCATCATAATTCTCATCGAGGATATGTTTGACCTTCTCATCAAGCGCACGCTCTTTGGCAAGGTTCTCATCAATGATCTTTTTGGCAGCTTCTACTACCGCCTCCCTACCCTTGGGTAAAGTAATAAAAGGAGCATTGGCCAGATCGATCCCGATCTTGGTCGCTACATATCCTGTCTGTTGTGGTTTTAGTCTCATTACTACCCCTTTTTATCTAGTTATTGTATCTTCACGTTCCGGACTGGTCGAGATAATTCCCATCTTCGTACCGACCATCTCTTCCAGTGCCAAAATATATGACTTTGCCGTTTCAGGCAATGCATCGAATTCTCTCGCACCTTCTGTTTTCTTCCATCCCGGGAAACTTTTATAGATTGGTTTGACATCTTCAAGATCGTACGGCACATAGTCTATCTCTCTGCCTTCAAATTCATAGGCGACACAAACTTTGATCTCATCGAAACCATCCAGTACATCCAGTTTCATCAAGGCAATCTGGTCTACACCATTCACACGTACGGCATGGCGCATCGCTACGGCATCAAACCAGCCGCAGCGTCTCGGACGGCCTGTGGTCGTACCGAATTCATGTCCGTTCTCTCTAAGTCTGTCACCCTCTTTACCCATATCTTCACTTGGGAAAGGACCATTCCCCACTCTCGTACAGTAGGCTTTGGCGATCCCTGTGACCTTACCGATATCCTTGGGGTTCAGCCCCAGGCCGGAACAAGCTCCCGCAGAGACCGTAGTTGAGGAAGTCACATAAGGGTAAGTACCATGATCGATATCAAGCATCGTTCCCTGCGCACCTTCAAGCAGGATTTTTTTGTCCTCGTCGATGATCTTCCACATCAGCTGTGTCGTATCGCAGATATACGGTGCCAAGACTTTTCTGTAGCCCTCAAGCTCTTCAAGAAGTGCCACTCTTTCCGGTATTTGAACTCCCATAGCGTCAAAGACAGGCTTATTCATCTCAAAAAATGCTACGATCTTGGAAGCGAGTTTTTCAGGGTGAAGCAACTCCCCCAATCTGTGGCCTACACGCGCTACTTTGTCACCATAGGCCGGCCCGATACCTTTCCCGGTAGTACCGATGGCTTTGTCACCCTTCATACGCTCTCTTGCCTGATCGATCTCGGCATGGTAGGGAAGCAAAATATGTGCTTTGTCCGAGAGGAACAGTCTGCCTTCGAGGTTGTCAAACTGCTCCATCTCCTTGATGAAGTCCCTGGGAGAGAGGACCACACCGTTCCCTACGACATTCTTTGCTTTGGGGTTCAATACACCCGAAGGGATCAGGTGCAGCGCATATGTTTTGTCACCAATGACAATGGTATGCCCCGCATTGTGCCCTCCGGCAAAACGGCAGACATAGTCATGTGTCTGTGCCATATGGTCAACGATCTTTCCTTTGCCTTCATCTCCCCACTGGAGTCCTACGATCAAATCTGCTTTACTCATAAACTGCCTACCCTCTATTCATTTTATTTACAATACACTCATCTGTATAGAGTGCAAATCCTGCCGCTTCCACGCCGTCTATGCTGTAGATACCGCCCATTGCCAGAAGACTGTTGCCTTCGAACATTCTGAATGTCAAAGAGTCGTAATAGCGCATCTTCGCATAAAAGAGTGGTGAGATCACCATCTTTTCATACGCCACATGCTGTGTAGCCTCCTTGATCTTTTCAAGTTCTTCCCTGATATCGGCAGGGAACATTTCAAGCTCTTCGAGGTCCGAAACGGTATTGATGCGCACAAGATGCTCTATCCACGGCAATTCTGTTTTCATGATCTGCTCGACATGCATTGACTTGAGCACGTCAAGGGAGACACCGTACTTTTCATTGAGCAGGTGCGGTATACGGATATTGGCGATCTGCATGACAGGCTCGATATCGATCTCTTTGAGAAGTATCGTGGCGGACCTTACCACTTCTTCAAAACTTCCGTCAATGATCTCCGCGCCGATCTGGTACTGTTCTCTGGTCGGGAAAGTGACCGTAGGCTGGATGTAGAACCACTTTTTGGACTCTGTACTTCTTCCCAGCCTTTTGGTCACGATACGCACCACATCCGCGGTAGAGTCCGCACGTAACGTCACTTCATGGTTGGACTCGTCATTGAGTCTAACCAACGGCTTTTTGTCATTGAAACACTCATGCTGATGGTAGGAGAAGATCGGTGTGACGATTTCTTCAAAGCCAAGGTTGTCCAGCATCTCTGCCGAGACGAATTCGATCTCGCGCTTCACTCTGGCACTCTCACCGAAATAAAGGCGGCTTCCGCTTGGAATCTCGTGTTCAAATATCATTATTTCTCTTCTTTTTTCAGCGTGGATTTGAAAAACTCTTCGTTGAAAACACGGCTTGCCGTGCCGTCAAAGTCCCTGCGTCCGAGTTTTGCCAGCGCCAGTTCAACGGCATTGACCACCCATACCATCTCATACGGCTCGATGAGTCCCATCTGGTTGATGCGGAAGATCTTCCCCTTGAGATGGTCCTGTCCGCCCGCCACGTTCACGCCAAAATCCGTTTTCAACAGATTTCTGATCTCAGAAGCGTTCTCATCGTAGATGGTCGTCATCGAACGTGCCGGTGTTTTGGGGTAGGAGTGCAGCCCCAGCGCTTCGAGCGCGAAACGTGTCGCTTTGGCACGTCGTGCCGTATCGCAGTAAAGTTTCCCGATACCGCCATCGGCTTCAATCTGCTTCAGTATTGCACCAAGACCGATGATCAAAGTCGTCGCTGCCGTATAGGCCGTGGTATTCTGCTGCTGTTTTTTGATCTCCGAAGCCAGGTTGAAGTAATACCCTTTCCCCGCTCCGATCTTCTCAATGGCTGCTTTGCTCAAACCGAGAATGGCAAGTCCAGGAGGCAGCATCAATGCTTTCTGGCTTCCTGCGATCAGACAGTCGATGTTGCTTACGTCGATACGCTCGACGCCCACCGCCGTAATACCGTCTGCGATCACCATAATATTCGGATTGACCTCTTTGACCGCTGCTGCGATCTCTTCGACCGGATGACGAAGCCCGCCTGCCGATTCGGAGACCTGGATAGCGATGGTATCGATAGAGGCATTGGCCGTGACCGCTTCAAGTACCTCATCGACTGAAGCAGGAGTATCCCACTCATGCTTGATCTCGACATTCTTCAGTCCGTGCGCCTGTGCGATCTTTCCAAAACGCTCACCGAATTTACCTGAGTTGATATTGAGCAGCGTATCGTGACAGAGATTGGTCACGGCAGCCTCCATTGCACCGGTCCCGGTACTGGCAAGCATGACGACCTCATCGGTAGCAAAAAGGTCGAAAAGCAGTTCGCGTGTCTCTTTGAAAATCGCTTCGAATTCCGGTGTTCTGTGGTGTAGTGTCGGTTCGGCCATTGCCAAACGTACGGATTCCGGTACGGGTGTAGGTCCTGGGGTAAAAAGTAGCATAAGTATCCTCGCAATCGCCATCATGACGACGGCGTAATTGGTAGGATTATATCGAAAAGTTTGTTAGGTTTTCGTGAAGGTTGGAATTTTTTCTTTCTCATGATAGTTTTTTGTCTACATATTTTGAGTAAGTATGCATACTAAAATGTAATTCTTTCTGGGAATATTAATAACAAAAATCTCTGAAATTGAAAGCCCTGTTTTATCAAGAAAAACAAGGATTCTATTCAACTATTATCCTTGTCTAAGGAAATAATTATTATAA
Source organism: Sulfurovum lithotrophicum (assembly GCF_000987835.1). Classification (NCBI taxonomy): domain Bacteria; kingdom Pseudomonadati; phylum Campylobacterota; class Epsilonproteobacteria; order Campylobacterales; family Sulfurovaceae; genus Sulfurovum; species Sulfurovum lithotrophicum. The sequence goes on from NZ_CP011308.1 coordinate 2,066,410, forward strand.
TAATTTTGAATTTATTCAAAATCAAAACAAAAGGATATAGAAAATGGCTAACATTTCCCAACAAGATATTCAAGATATTAGAGCGCTTGCGCAAGCGGATAGAGCATTTGCCCAGACAGTAAAAAAAGAGCGAGAATTGACAAAAAAAATCAATGATGCGGAGAGCGGTCTTAGCAACCTTGATGCAGATACGGTCGAAGCACTTATAGAAGAGAGAAAAGAAATGAGACGTGAGATCCGTACCAAACTGCAAGAAAGCCGTGCATAATTTTCATTAATGTAAATCTGATTAAAGATTTTCTTTAATCAGACGACTTTCTCCTCCTTTATTTCATCAATTTTCAATCACCTATAAAAAGTTTTTATATTTTTGCGCTTTTGACTATTTCATTATGCATGTCAAAGTCATAATGCTCTTCTATAATCTTCCGGTTCTCATCAGACAGAATTCTTTGTTTCTTTTCCAGGCTTTTGCTCTTTTCCAAAAAAGTCTCGACTTTACTCTCCAGCGCTGCAGTCCAGTCGACATCCAAGTATGCGAACAGTTTTTTAAAGTTATCTATGGACTTATATATTGTCTCATATTCCACGACATAGATGGAGTCTTTGAATCTTGGGTCTTTCAGTGCCTCCAGTGTACGCATATTTGCTACATTTGCCTCCTGGCATGCAGCCAATGTCCCACGATTCCCAAGCCAGCCTTTATCCAGCCCGTCCCGTGCCCATTTTGCTCTCTGCTCATAGGAATATGCCACATCGTAGATATTACGTGATATATGTACAACCCTGATATCATCCGGCTCATAATTCTGTACAGTGATCGGCCAACTTACAAAAAAACGGGGTCGTTTATCTCCAATATACTTTGAACGGCCTACTTTCTTTCTGAGTGCTTTATTTTGCTGATTCAATTCCTTACTCGTAAATACCGGTGAAAAGAGATACTCCTCCTGAAACATATTGGGATGATATCCCAAAGCATAATTGTATCGTTCCAGGAATAATCCTATATCATCTGAAAGGTTAAGAAGATCTCCCAGTGCCGTAGTTCCGGAGCGGGGATTTCCGCTTACGATCAGGGTTTTCTGTGATATTTCCTTTTGATCGCCCAGGAAATATACGCCTGCAACATCTATACTGTTTAATTTATCAGGATTTGATTCCTTCAACTGTACATATTTTGAACGCATCAATTTTTCAATCTCTTTTCTGTCATAATCTATCCAGGATGTATAGACCATCAGACGTTCCAGGTCAAGGAATGAACTCGCATACATTTTTACGACCAGTGCATCCATCACCCGTTTAAATAACGATATGTTTTCCAACAGTTCTGCGTAAATAAAAAATCTTGAAATATCTCCCAATTGTTTACTGTTCCGTTCTATTTGGTTTAGCAGGGCAAGCTCTTCCCCTTTGGGGACAGTTGCGAACAGAGACTGAAGATAGTAGTGCCTGATAAGAAAATTACTTCCGTAGATATCCAGTTTATTCTGAATAAGATCAATGCATTCCAAATATCGTTCATTAAGATATAAAGTCTCAACTTTCCCGATCATCTCTGCCGTTTCAGCATCCACTTCATCAATTGTTTCTGAAGTATCACCTCCCATACGCTGCTCGATTACCAGAAGCAGAACATTAAATGCCCGAAGTGCCTGCTTTACGACAGGATTGCTGCTCTTTTTTGCTTTGTCAAGTTTTTCTATATAAAATGACTCCAACCCCTTTTCCGGAGAGTTTCTCAATACATATTCTGTCAATTTCAAAATTCTTTCCGGTGTCAGAGGTTCATAAACAGCTTGCTTGTCTTCAGATGTTTCACGGGGAAACATAAAACCATCCGGACGATGCAATATCTCTTGTGCAATAGCATGATTCTTTTCCCAGTAAAGTGCATTTATTTTGTGTATCAACTCTTTAGAAGCAAGTGGATAGACCGGTCCACCCTGGGCATAATATTCTTTTGAATACTGGATCAATCCCTGATCGATTGCCAGGTTTGTTTCGGGCTCCACATCTCCGTCACAAAGTTGATTTACCAAGAGTTTATATTCTACCGCATCTCTGCAATAAGGGATATAAGAGAAAGTCTCCGGCATATCAAACTCTGAGGAATTTACGATGCCTATCTGAGAAAGAAAGTCAGAATAGACTTTATTTTCCAAAAATAGATCTTGCCATACCGGCTGAAGAATCATTTTGTCTCCAGAATAAAGTGAAAACCATTTTTCCAATAATCTGTATAAATAAAAATGTGTACTTTTATTTTTATAGAACTTCTCCACTTCTATGGAAAAAGTCTCTTTATAATCTGAGAATCTGATCTTGTGGATATAATTCAACATCAGACGTTCGAATTGGGGTCCCAAGCAAACAATGATTGTAGCTTCTGGAAAAAGCTGATGTGTTTCGTCCGGAAAACGAAAAAAGTCATCACTGGAAAGAAGCAAAGTATCTTCACTGTTTCCACTATAAAGTTCTTCAACAGCCTCTACTGCCGCCTTTTTTCCCTTCTGAACATAGAGTGCCATCAGTCCATTTTCATTGCCCGATGCCAGGATTTGTGTTGCATCTGTCCCATGTGCAGGATATTTATATCCCCGTGCTTTCAATACTGTTCTGTTGGCAAGCAAAAAATGCTGTATATCCCCTGTCCCCGTCATAGGAATACCTATATGTAAAAATACCCTTTTCAATCTTCACCTCTTTAGCAGATTCACTACCCAGTCTTTAGGCAGTAAAAATATATAAATCTCTTTGAAATGCATGCTATCATAGATATCATTTTTTTTTACTTACATGTATGGGATCATTGCGCAGGGAGAAAGCACACTTTAAATTCGGGTAATATTCAACCTAATATGACTCACAGAGCCTGTTGCAGTACCTTTAGTTTTTTTAGGATATACTCTTATAAATATAATTACTTTAGAATATCTTTTCTAAAACAACATAACACTAATTCATTTATAGAGAGATTCAGGAGAACGGTTTTGTCCAAAAAACATCTTTTTTTACATATAGGAACAGAAAAAACAGGTACTACCAGTATCCAATCAACATTGCGTCATAATGAAATTATACTGAAAGCCCACAGTATTCTTTTCCCAAGTTCACCTCTGTTAGGTGGCAACTATAGCGGCTTTGTATACTCTTTTTTAGAACCGGAAGAGATGATCACAGTGCTGAAACAGGCAGGTGCCGGAGAATATGAAGGGGTTTTCAGGGACAACCCCCATTTCATTTTAGACACTTTAAGCAAACAGATCAGATCATCAGAATGCCAGACTGTTATTATTTCTTCTGAACTGCTTCATAGTCGCATTACCACCGATGAAGAAATTAAAAAAATTAAAGCATGGGCAGAAAAGGAATTTGACGAGATCACGGTTGTCTGTTACCTGCGAAGACAGGTAGATATGATGATCAGTGCTTTTTCAACACGGCTAAAAGAAGGCGGGGATGTAAATGCCATGATCCCCGAACTCTTTGAAAATTTCATCGATCATTTGACAAAGGAAGAAGAACTTCCACACTATATTGACTACAGGAAAATGCTTGATCAATGGTCACGCTATTTTCCTGATATGGTATGCCGTGAATTTTCGCGTGATACAATGCTGGATGGAGATGTCGTCAAAGATTTTCTCTCGTTGGTAGCACCTCAATTGCAGATGGAGCAGATTGAAATACCTCAGGAAAAGAATCAGACACTGGATGGAAAGGTCCTTGAACTATTGGCAAAGACAAATCAATATATTCCAAAATTCATCAATAATACTGTCAATGCCAAGCAGAGCCTGCTGGTAGATTTCTTTGAGCAAATACCGGCTGAAACAAAAATGCTTCCCAGTCTTGAAATGGCAACAAGCTTTCAAAACTTTTTCAAAGAAGACAATCAGTACCTTTCGGAAAAATATTTTAACAACCAGGCCATATTTAAGGGGCCAATGAAGTTCGGTGAAGGATATAAAAGCGGTTTGACCCCTGAAGAGATTGCAGATATATTTGTTGCATTATGGCAAAAAGTAAAAATACATCTTAATCGGCTCAATGCAGAGAACAAGTTCCTCAAAGCTGAGATCGCTTTTTCCCAGCAGGATTACAAAAAGGCCCTGACACTGCTCAATCAGTCCATGGCAAACGGTATCAGGCTTCCCGAAGCAATTGCAAAACGCAAAGAGATCTTTGCTATCAACAAACAAAAACAGGCGCATATGAATAAAAAGCCTGTAGCTAATTGAGAGGGAGCGATACATGTCAAAAAAACATCTTTTTCTTCATATAGGAACAGAGAAAACGGGGACTACCAGTATACAGGCAGCACTCAGACAAAATACCCAGAAATTAAAAGAGTATGATATTTTTTATCCCCGTATGCCATTATTGACCAGTAATCATACAGGTTTCACCTTCTCTTTTTTGGGACAACAGGCCATGTCTATGCTTTTACGCCGTGCGGGGTACGATCATCTCTTAGGCAAAGCAAAGAAAAACTCTCATTTCATACTGGATATCCTTGATGAAAAATTCAAGGAATCCGGCTGCAACACCATGATCATCTCTTCAGAGCTGTTACACAGCCGTATTTCCAATGCAGACGTTATCCTCGATATCAAAAAGTGGGCAGACGAGCGATTTGATGAAGTAACGGTTATTTGTTATCTGAGAAAACAGGAAGATCTGATGGTAAGCAGTTTTTCCACAATGGTAAAGACCGGCTCCAACTGGCATGAAACACTTGTAGAACAATTTGCGGAGTTCCTGGCACCACGACAGGGAAAACTCAAGCATTTTTATGATTATAAGGGCATACTGGATATGTGGTCAAATGCCTTCCCTGGACTGATATGCAGAGAGTTCGCCCGTAACAAGATGCTTGGCGGCGATGTCGTAAAGGATTTTTTCTCCTTGATAGATCCTTCCATCAAGACAGAAGAGTTGAACAAGACCACAGAAAAAAACACCTCTTTGGATGCCAAAGCAATGGAATTTCTCATACTTCTCAACCGCCGTGTACCTTCAGTAATAGATGGCAGAATCAATCCTCTTCGAAAGAATATGGTACATTTTTTTGATGCAGTTCCTACAAAATCAAAAATGAAATTTACAGAGGAACAGGTTCTTAAGATCAGAGAATATTTTAAAGAGGACAATGCCTATATTCAGGAAAAGTATTTCAAAGGGGAACCTATTTTTGAATATAAAGAGTCATCCGGAGAAAAATATCATCCCGGTCTGACTACAGATGAAGCCGTCCAAGTCTTTACCGAAGTCTGGGATCAAATCTCTACATCAATCCAGGAAACTGAAGAGGAAAATAGAAAATTGAGATTACAGAAGAATACACTGAAATCAAACAATAAGTAGGATGTGAAATGTTTTTTAAAAGTACAAAAAGACTTAACCGTAAAAAGATCTCGGAATACTTTGACCCGGAATATTACCTACAGTCGAACAAAGATGTAAGGGAGCATGGCGCCAATCCGCTTGAACATTATTTCGTTGCAGGCCAAAAAGAGGACCGGGCACCGAACAGATGGTTCTTTCCAGAGTTTTACAGAAGTTCAAACCCCGACCTGGAGAAGGAAGATGACCTTTTTCTGCATTACCTGCTTCACGGATGGAAAGAGAAACGTCTGCCGAATCCCTTTGCCACCCCTTCACTCTATGATGAAGTGACAGACCTCGACGGCATAAAAGCATATTTTACCGAAGAAAAAATGGCTTCACTCAAAAAAGAACAACAAAAAAGAGCTGAGCACGAAAAACGCAAAACGGAAAAAGAGGCTAAACGTCTTAAACAGAAAGAGAAAGAGGCCGGTATCATACAGAAATATTTTGATCCTGAATATTATCTTGAGGTCAACAAGGATGTGAAGGAAAAAGGTATGGATCCCCTTCATCACTATTTGAATAGTGGCGGCAAAGAGGAGTACCGCATACCCAACAGATGGTTTGCTCCTGCCTTTTACCTTAACAACAATCCAGGATTGAAAAAAGCCGGAGTCGATCCTTTTCTGCATTACCTGCTTCACGGATGGAAAGAGAAACGTCTGCCGAATCCCTTTGCCACCCCTTCACTCTATGATGAAGTGACAGACCTCGACGGCATAAAAGCATATTTTACCGAAGAAAAAATGGCTTCACTCAAAAAAGAACAACAAAAAAGAGCTGAGCACGAAAAACGCAAAACGGAAAAAGAGGCTAAACGTCTTAAACAGAAAGAGAAAGAGGCCGGTATCATACAGAAATATTTTGATCCTGAATATTATCTTGAGGTCAACAAGGATGTGAAGGAAAAAGGTATGGATCCCCTTCATCACTATTTGAATAGTGGCGGCAAAGAGGAGCACCGCATACCCAACAGATGGTTTGCTCCTGCCTTTTACCTTAACAACAATCCAGGATTGAAAAAAGCCGGAATCGATCCTTTTCTGCATTACCTGCTTCACGGATGGAAAGAGAAACGTCTGCCGAACCCTCTTGTCGATATCTCTCTCTATGAAAGGGCCTCTACACTCGATGAGATCGATGCGTATCTAACAGAAGAAAGACTGGATGCCTTAAGAGAGAGAAAAGAGAATGAAATGGGGTATGTCAGTTCTATTTACGACCTTAACGGAGAGACCTGTATTGAAGGGTGGGCAATTACAGGGTCTGAGGAAAAAGCGACTGTAGATATTTTTGTTAATGGGACACTCTATCAGACAGTAGTTGCTGAAACCTTTCAGGATATCCTGAAAGAACATGCAGTTGGCAATGGTGAATATGGCTTCACCGTCAAACTACCGAAATCACTTCTGAAAAAACAGCATAACAGCATACAGGTAAAATCGAAATTCACGGGAAAAGATCTTATTAACAGTCCGCAGATATACCCATAGTAGAATAGGATCATCAAATAATACCCTATGAAGATCCCAGGCGCGCAAGAGCATTGAAGGTCTCTTCAAGCTCTTGGGGGGTCCACACCTTCGACCATTTTTCATAGATCTTCCATTTGAATTGATTCAGTACCACATTGCTTAAGGCATTCGCACCCGCGCCTCCTGTACCTGATGTACCGAAAATATGATAGGTTGCACTGATCTTGTTCAGATAATAGAAGTCAGTATGCTGAGAGACCTGTAACCAAAAATCCCAATCCTCATAGATTTCCAAAGATTCATCAAAACGGCACCCCATTTTGATCAACTTCGTGGAAAACAGTACGGCATGGAACGGTATGTAGTTCCCCCGTCTCAGAAGAGCCGCACTATAGGGGTGGTTGTAGTATCGGTTGACATCCAATCCGTCACCAATACGTACAGCACTGTAAACAGCAAGAAGTCCTTCATTCCTAAGTATCACTTTTAAAAGATTATCAATATGACTATGATCGAACGTATCATCATCATCAAGAAAGATTGCATATTGTCCATTGACCATTTTCAGAAGCTCATTTGCCGCACCAGCCCTTCCCTTCGATTCAGTATTGTTCTTTATAAAACACCGTTCAAAATCGAATCTCTCGACAATGTAATCGATCTTTTCTCCACCATCATTGACAATATTAACTTCAATATTCTGATAATCTTGCATCTGAACCGATACCAAAGCTTTTTCAAGAAGCTCAGGTCTGTTTTTGGTACGAATCAATACAGAGACAAGTGGGAGCTTTTGTGCATATAACCTATTGTGGTATTTGTGAAAATGCGCATAGTAATAACTCATGAGATGAGAATCAATATCTTCAAAATGATAAAATGCTTCGGCATACTGAATATGTCCAGGCAACGTAAAGGCACGCAGCTTATTCATAGAGGTGATCGTACCTATATAATCAAGCTGTCCCTGTTGAGATGTATATTGTCTCATTACTTCTGTTTTCAGGTCCATATATGCAGTTATATCTATCAATGTATTGGCTGGAGACTGGTTTGCGATCTCATAAGAAAAGACATTTCCCCGATAGGCCATAGCCTGCAGAGCACTCCATACCAACCATGCAGTTGTCCTGTGATCGGGGTGATACTCCAAAGGAGATGGAAAAAAAACATTGATAGGTTTGTATTGCTGAATCAGCTGAATGATTCTGTAGATATTGACACTGTTCAGGACCAACCCCTGATCGGGTGCACCGAAGAAGTGGATATCATCTATCCCAAGCATCTCTGCAGCTTGCCGCAGTTCTTCCTTGCGTATCTTTTCATCTCCTCCTATCGCACCATCTGTCATCATCACAAGATTGACCACGGTACCGCTTTCTTTAATCTTTAAAATGGATCCCCCCATACTGAAGGTCTCATCATCCGGATGCGGCGCGAATATCAAGGTAGCACCACTAGGAAGGGGTGAGATTTCAAATGGTATAAATGCATATGTATCATCCTGTGCAACATATGGCTTCCCTGCTGCTATTGCACCCTTTTCACTCCCTTGCCTCATGATATTGTGATCATCGATATCTTCAATATCCTCGGGTGACTTTATCTCTTTCTCCCAGAGCACAATCTCGGTACCTTCCCTGACATACCTCCCCGGTTCCTTCTTCGCTGCCTCTGTTTTTTCCGTTGCACTGTTCCAATAGCGGTTGCCATTCAGGATTTCCGCATATCCAAACTGACAAAAGTGATCGAAACCGGAAGTGAATATTCCTTTTAGCACAGCTTCCTGTACTTCGGGGAATTTCTCTAAATATTCCCCTTCATCAAATGCTTTATACGCATAGTGGAAAAGGCTGCGTCCACTTTTTATTCTCTCCAGTCCAAACTGTTCTAAATAAGTTTCTACATTAGGAAAGTCTCTATTCTCTATGGCCTTTTTAACATCCGGATTCGCATCCAGGTAAGCTCTTTCATCAAAAAATACGATCATCAATTCATCTTTCCGTTCATTTTAACTATAAAAAAATTATTATAACCATAAGTTAATATGTTAAAACTTACGAAAATATTTACGATTGCAAGTCGTTGATATTGGAATCATTAAGATAATTGGCTACAATAATACTTTGCAAAAGACACTACAAAACAAAACTTCAATAGTGGCATGGAAAGATCTGTCAAAGGACTATAAAATGAAAAGAAAGTGTATTATTCATATCGGTATGCATAAGACAGGTTCATCCTCCATACAGCAGAGTCTCTTTCATAATTTGAAGGATGACACTTTCAGCTATTTGGATATGGGCATTCCCAATCATAGTATTTCCATGTCAATGCTCTTCAGAAATTCCTCCAGAAAGAATCCAGAAACTGTCAATTTAAAAAATAAATTAATTAAAAGTATTAAAAACAGTCATTCAATTATGATTATTTCTGCTGAAGCTATTTCCATGTTCAGCAAAGAGGATTTAAAATATTTGAGAGATTTTTTACTAGATTATTTTAAAGAAATTCAGATCGTAGGGTATATACGTTCTCCAAAGTCTTATATGGAAAGTTTTTTTCAGCAGCGTGTCAAAGGGGGGCTGGTTTCTTTTGACCTGGAAAAATATATCTACCCAAACTACAGAAAAAGATTTGAAAAGTTTGATGATGTTTTTGGGCATCAAAATGTCCAGTTCTGGAAATTTGACCCAAAACATTTCTATAAAGGAAATGTTGTTCTGGATTTCTGCAGAAAAATTGGAATAGATTTTCAAGAGGATCAGACAATCAGAATAAATGAATCCTTATCTCGTGAAGAAGTCGCAATATTATACACATATGGAAAACAGAAGACAAGGCATATCCAAAGCCCTGCCGTTATGCAAAAAAATATGAAAATAATAAAGAAGATCAAAAAGCTCAAAGAACATAAGTTTAGATTTTCTCCCACACTTATCACCCCCATTCTTGAGAAAAACAGTCGTGACATTCAGTGGATGGAAGAGCGCCTGGGTATATCTTTGAAAGAAAAAACCACAAAAAGCGAAGCCGATGTCAAAAGCGAGGTGGATCTTTTAAAAATCGATAAAAAGACTCTTCAAAAACTAAGAATACTCACGGGTGAATTATCCCCAAAAGAAGATACATATGATGACTCACAAGAGGAAATCATCACCTTGATCAATATATTGCAAAAAGCGAATAAACCAAAAAAGATGGGCAGTACACCTTTATCATTGGCAAAAAAGCTTAAACAAAAACACAAAAATGTGCTAAAAGAGATCAATGAAGACCAAATAGCTACGGTGATTGAAAAAACATTTTCACATGTGGAACATCAACTTAGAAATACCGATGGGTACAGAATCAATATTCCTCAGCTTGGCAGTTTTGATATTCAAATACTGAAAAAACAAAATACCCGAGGTACCATCTCCTTCAGCCAAGATAAAATAACAAAAGGTGGCGCATGAAAAAATTTTGTTATAATAATTTTTTACATAAAAGTTTTCATTTCTAATCACAAATACTCATACCAGGGAAAGGGTAAACAAATTGCAAAAAAAAATTTTATTTTTCCATGTTCCAAAAACTGCCGGGAGTAGTTTTCGCTATGCCTTGGAAAAAATTATTCCAAAAGAAAAAATTTTTTATGACTATGGGATCTTGAATGACCTGACCAAACCTGTTATAAAACAGTGGTGTAAAGGTGAAATTAAAACAACCCATTTTGAAAAAGTGATTGAAAAAAGAGATATTATGCTGTATGGCGGGCATATAACCCATATGAGATATCAGAATTTTCTACCCGCCTTTAAACGTGTTACATTTATTCGGGATCCACTTCAAAGAGCCTACTCAGAGTATAACCACCGCAAAGGACGGGGCGATTTCGAGATAAGCTTCGAGGAGTTCATAGAAAGGCCTCAGTTCATCAATACTTTGCACAAAGTTTTTGGAAGTGCAGAGAATCTTAAAGACCTGGATTTTATCGGATTCACCGAATATTACCAGGAATCCATAGAGCTTTTTAATAAACAGTTTGGATATGATATAAAGGTCATTGTAGCCAATGTACGCAGAAACTCCCTTGACGATCAGCATCATGTCTCCCAGGCTACTATTGAACGTTTCCAAACTTTAAACAAAGATGATATTGACCTCTATAACTCTTTATTGGAAGTGTTCAAAAAGAGGATCACTACAAACCAAAATATAGATTAATCATATATTTTTTTAAATATCTCTAATAAAGGATTCAAAATAAAAATAAAATTACTGCTTCTCTTGATCTTTACAACTTTTCTCTTCGCAGGAAAATGTGAAATGTGGTATGAGGACAATAACCTGGGACAAGCGGGTTATTTCCCCCCGGATGCCAAAGAAAAATTTATCGATCCACAAACATGGAAAGCATCAAGAAAAAAAATGGATGTCTACCTGGTTCGTGCAAATGCACTTTATATCAGAAAAAACGGTTTGACAGACTATTTCCTTAAAAACAAAATGTTAAAAGTACTGAAAGACTCCAAGATAAAGCTGGCACTGAATGTACGGGGGGCAACACTTACACAAACAAGTAGGAAACGAGAGAAAATCCGTACCAAAGAGATAAAACTCATTGAAAAACTTGAAAGCATGGGTATACATATTGACTCCATCAATTTTCAGAGTGCCTTGAGCAAATCCGTCAAATTCACATCGCACAAAGATAAAGTATATGCATATCCCATGAAGCAAAGGATCAAAGATATTGTATCCTATATAAAAACAGTCCATCAAAAATATCCACATATAAAATTCGGTCTGATCGATGCACTACCTGCAAAAGGTTATCCTTATCGAAAAGCGTATAAATATCTTGTTGAAAGCATGCAAAAAGCACATTTGACACTACACCACATCATACTGGACCTGCCAAATGACTTCATAGAAAAACATCATAAAGGTGTCACATGGAAGCAGGTAATCGATGTGGAAAAATATGTTCATAACGATCTCCATCTCAAATATGGAAAAATATTTCATGATGCCAAAGCAGGAAAGACGTCAGACCGGTTGTTTTTCACCAAAGTAATGCAGATGGCAACCCGCTATAAGAAAGAGGGAGGGGACCCGGACTATTGTCTGTTGATGAGCTGGTACCCTCACCCTTCACGTACCATTCCAGAGACGGAAAAGTATACGCAGATGTATCTGTTTTTAAAATTGTCTGAACGTATGCAGAATCATTGATATTTTTTTTGGCTCTAAACAAAAAGAACTTTTTACATCTTGAGTTCACCTGAAAGCAGTCACTGCCCCTTTCTTTTATACTCTCTTTATACTATAATAAAGAAAAGGATCATATTATGCTAAAAAATATATTTTTTAGTTTGCTGAATATCATTATCCTGACAGGATGCGTAGAGCTTTCAGGAGGATCAGGAGACTTTCCCTCGGCAATAGAAGGTCATAAGTGGAAACTGGTCAGTTTTGGAGACAATAGGGTAGTCGCTACAGACAGAATAACACTCTCTTTAAAGAGTGGACACTACTCAGGATGGAGCGGATGCAACAGTATGAGCGGAACATACCTGTTGGATGGAGACAAACTTGTCTTTGATACTGACACTCCTTTTCATTCCGGGGTTTCAACAATGATGGCCTGCTCAAACATGGGATTGGAAACAAAATTTCATGAAGCTATACAAAAGGTTAATCACTACAGGATTGAAGGAAAGTATTTGATCTTCCTTGACAAAAATCATGAAATATTGGTATTTGTCAGAACAACAGGATCATAGCACTGCAGACTATACCTTCTCACCCCCTTGTCTTTTGTTATTCTTATTTTTCCTGTGATGGCAGACATACTTGTTTTTTATTGGGGAATGGTACTTTTCTGTTCCCTTTTTTTATTATTTTTTTTAATTGCATGTTTTCAATATAAAGTTTCTCGATGCCTTTTATTGCAGCCAGTAACAATTTATCCAACTCTTCATAAGCTAAACACTTCTCTTTACAGCATGCCGGTGATATTGTTTTCTTTTCAAAAGCAGTTTTACTCCACCACCTTTCATCTCCCATATTCATTTTTCTAGAATCAGGATCTATAAATTCCATTAATTTTATATTGCTCTCTTTAGTCTTTTTTAAGATCCTATCTACCTGTTCTTCACTTAAGACCCATGGTGCTTTTGAAAAAGTACTATCAAGTTTCAAATAGCGTGATAAAATAAAGTCCAATTGATTTTCATGTTCTGATTTGCGAAGCTCTCTATGTTGTTGATAAAATCGAAGAATCTCTTTTGGTAAACTACTATTAGCTCTATTATCTTGATCTGAAGTCAGTTCAACACCTATCATATTATAGAAATCCTCTACAATATCATTAGGTAAAATTTTCACTTTTAAGTTTTCAGGACCTACTATATTTCTCCATTCTTCTAATTCATTAGACCATTTTGAAACACGCTTATCTACCATTCTATCAATATAACTATCTAAGTTTTGATTTGACCAGGCACCCCATTGCCACCAGGCAGAATTTATCCATTCAACAGGATTCCGTGCATAACAGATGACTTGTGCCCGCATATTCAGTTTTTCCAATATAGCATTTTCTCTAAAAATATCTGCTCTTTTTACCCATGATTCACATGACAAAACAAGTAAAGAATTATTGTTATTGGATAATTTAGATAGTTTTACACGAAGCGCATTAAGTATTTCATCAGAGAATCCCTTAAAATAAGTCAGGCTTGCCGTAGAAAGAGAACGAGAAGCAGTAAAAAGCAATCGTTCCCGTAAATTATTTCCTGAATAAAGCTGACCGTTTTTATCAATAGTAATATATTTTATATTTTTATATTTTTTCCTATTTGCTTTCAAAATCGGAGTGTTTGATAATGAATATTGAAGAGCTGTACTCCCACATTTTCCAAAACCTATGTGTATTATTGTTTCTACCATTTTAATCTTTTTTCTTATTAATAAAACCAGAGCATTACAGTATTTAAGTGAATTTCTCTAATGCAAGCAACGAAATATTTGATCTTTATAGCTTACAAGCCAAATCGTAATTAATCCGTATGCACCTTTTGATATGTTTTTCTATCTACGAATAAAATAAATTATTGGAATTATACCATAAGTGAATGATTCGGTTACACCTATGCTATGAATGTTTGGATTAGAGTACATTTGTATGTTTCCCCAAGTGGGCTTGGGGAAAAGAAAAAGTATTGGCTTTTATCTGGCCAACATCATAGAATTTCACATAATACCCCCTCCCACTTCGGTCAGGGAAAGATTCGGATGTTTTCTTACAATCCGCAATTAGTTGGATAATTAGTACATACAGTATCAAGAAGCGGTACGATATTGCCATCAGTAAACGGTGTTGCACCCTGCTCTTTTGGATCAGAACTTGTCCACCCCCAACTGGTTACGGCCACAACAACATCATTAGTTGGATATGTACCGGCTGTCGTACCGCTCAAAGAAGCAATCTCTCCATAATTAACTAACCATGGTCCACCGCTGCTTCCTCCGGTTTCTCTCGATCCGATCATAATAGCCATTGCCCCAAACTGTGTTGTTTTTTCACCCTGTGAATCATTCGCCTGCATTTGCCAGCCGTTATCATGGGATACAGGATATCCCAACTGATGTATTAATGTCAAGGAACCATCGTTCAACCCGTCTGTATATCCCCATCCATTGTAGCCGTAGCCATACCATCCGGTTCGTTCACCCGGGAACATATCTGTCCCGGTATTGGGATTGGTCCTTTTTTTCATGACGATCACACCGACATCGTAGTTGTTGACAACATTGTCGCCTTCCGGCGGATTAATATAACCGTCCATCACATATGCAGTCTTGTAGCCATACCTTCCGAATGGCGCCTTCTCACCGACAGTGCTGTCCTTGTAATATGCCGGTATGAATTCCCAACCGGAATAATATACATCATTTTCATTGTCATATATACAATGTGCAGCAGTCACCACCACTCCCGGTTTAATGGAAGAAGCAGAACATACATACGTCGCACTGCCTATTTTGAAAAAGAGTTTCCCTGTTACTCTGTTCGGATATTTACGGGAAAGTCTCTGGTCGTACATATCGACCCTGCTCGTGGCAAACGGACGATTACTTGTACCGAATTCTGCCGGCTGTACATCAGTCTGCCCCTTTACGGCCTTCACTGGTTTTCCGAGACTTTCATGCAGCATTTCACCCGTACCCCTATTCCCAGATACAACCCCCGGTTCTCCTATCTCGACAGAAGGAACCTCTGAAGTGCTTTTCCTCTCCATACTATTGAAATCCACTCTTTTATCCATCGGGATAGCATTGGCATAATCCAATGTACCGAATGTGTCAGCTGTTTGTGCAGGTGCTTCTATCACACCTTCTACCGCAACTGCCTGTGACACCATCAATGCGGCACCGACAGTCAAACCTGCCATTAAATTTTTTATGTCTCTCATATCTTTTTCCTTTTTTAAAAACTTGACAGAAACCTGCCCTTCATTTATTGTACCACAAAAAGCAGTATTGTTGCAAGGTAAAGACAACTGAACGCACTACTATAGTAAAAACTTATCTTTAAAAAGAAGAGAAAAAAAGATGCTGCATAAAAAAGTCATCTGGAGAATAAAAATATTTTTGAAGGAGTCAAGGGAGCGCCCAAAGCACTCCCTGTATGAATACACTGTATCTACCGGTCAGCAGAGGATATCTCATCCTGATCCATTGCAAGCTTTTCACCAAAACCAAGAGCCTCTTTCACCTTTGCTTCTATCTCGACTCTGAGCTCAGGATTCTCTTTGAGTGTCAGCTTGGCATTCTCTTTCCCCTGACCGAGCTTCTCAGCACCGTAACTGAACCAGGCACCTGACTTATCGACGATATCCATCTTGATACCATAATCGATCAACTCACCGATATAGGAGATCCCCTCACCGAACATGATATCGAATTCCGCCTGCCTGAAGGGCGGCGCTACTTTGTTCTTCACCACTTTGGCTTTCACCCGGTTCCCGATCTGCGATTCTCCCTGTTTCAATGTCGCAATACGTCGGACATCAATACGTACCGAACAGTAGAATTTCAGTGCATTTCCGCCTGTGGTCGTTTCGGGTGAACCGTAACCCATTGTACCTATCTTCATACGGATCTGGTTGATAAAGATCACGGTAGTATTCGTTTTATGCAAAATGGCCGTAAGTTTACGAAGCGCCTGTGACATTAGACGGGCCTGCAGCCCTACATGCGTATCTCCCATATCCCCTTCTATCTCGGATTTGGGAGTTAGTGCCGCCACGGAATCCACGATGATCAGATCGACGGCACCCGAACGCGTCAGTGTTTCAAGCACATCCAGTGCCTGCTCTCCGAAATCGGGCTGGGAGACCAGAAGATTGTCCGTATCGACACCCAGATTCTTTGCGTAGACCACATCCAGTGCATGTTCCGCATCGATGAAAGCACAGACCATACCCTCTTTCTGTGCCGAAGCGATCGTCTGTAGGGCCAGTGTCGTCTTTCCCGAAGACTCAGGCCCGTAGACTTCGACGATACGTCCCTGGGGAATGCCTCCGATCCCCAATGCCATATCTAGTCCCAGCGAGCCTGTGGAGATTGCCGCGATCGGCTCGAACTCTTTGTCTCCGAGTCGCATCAAGGTTCCCTTTCCAAAAGTCTTGTCTATCTGCTTGATCGCCATATCCAGTGCTTTTTGCTTATTCGCATCCATTGCCATTGTCATATCCTTTTCCTTTATCTGTTGAATTTTATCTAAAATATTTAGATATTCTTTAGTCATATTCACAGTTTAATGGAAATTTGGGCTAAGGGGTAAAAATATGTCATATTGTCATATTTTTAATGTCATTTCTTTTTGGGGGTGCTTATGATAAAATACATTTACCTTAAATAAAAGCGAGCCTTTATGTCCAGAACCATTCAGTTAGCCCATTCCCCCGATGCGGATGATATTTTTATGTACTATGCCATCAAATTCGGATGGGTCGACACAAAAGAGTATTTTTTCGAGAATATCGGCCTGGATATCGAAACACTGAATGTCGAAGCACTCAAAGGTACCTATGATGTCTCTGCCATCTCTTTTGGGATGTACCCTCTCATCAAAGAAGAGTATGCACTTCTGCGTACCGCTGTGAGTTTTGGAGAAGGGTACGGTCCAAAACTGATCAGACGAAAAGAGAAGAAACTCAAACGTAACTTCAAAGTGGCACTCTCGGGAAAATATACGACCAATGCCATGCTTTTCCGTATCTTTTACCCTGAAGCACGGCCTGTCTATATGGATTTTCTTGAAATTGAAAAGGCGGTAGTGGACGGTGAAGTTGATGCCGGCGTACTCATACACGAATCGATCCTTGATTTTGACGAAAGCCTAGAAGTAGAAAAGGAGATCTGGGATATCTGGGTGGAACTTGCCGGGGAGGGACTGCCTCTTCCGCTGGGTGGAATGGCCATCCGAAGAAGCCTCCCTCTGAACGTTGCCATTGACATAGAGAACATTCTCGTAGAAGGGGTTAAGGTCGCCAATGACAAAAAAGAGGAACTCTGTGCCAAACTGGAAAAAGACAATCTGGTCAGGATCTCAGACAAGATGCTCAAAAAATATCTTGATATGTATGCCTCAGATGAATCCGTAGAACTCTCTGAATTACAACTCAAAGCACTCGATACACTCTACGATATCGGTTTCAAACACGGACTCTGGGAGTGTCCCATAAAAACAGAAGATTACCTCATCCCCAAAGAGTACTGTGAACTACGGACACAATAATGAATATCAGGCACCGCCAAAAACAAGGAGTACTTCTTGTTTTATAAGACCATTGATTTCTCCAAATATTCCAGTATAAAGATAGGACAGCCCACCGAAGTGCTGATGATCGAAAAAGGAGATACGATCCCCCCTGGCCGCTTCCTTGTAGGCGGGGCCAACAATCTTCT
This sequence comes from Sulfurovum lithotrophicum, assembly GCF_000987835.1. Classification (NCBI taxonomy): domain Bacteria; kingdom Pseudomonadati; phylum Campylobacterota; class Epsilonproteobacteria; order Campylobacterales; family Sulfurovaceae; genus Sulfurovum; species Sulfurovum lithotrophicum. The sequence goes on from NZ_CP011308.1 coordinate 2,084,247, forward strand.
TGTTTCACCAAATCCACCGCCACTAATGATGCTAAGTAAAGACTTTGCTTTTATTGAAGAGGATAAGGATATGCTTGTTATCGGTGCTGCCATGCCTACAGGGCGTATTGTCTCTTATTGCAAAAGAAATGATATTGGCAATTTTGAATTCTGCGCCAAGCTGCCAGGAACGCTGGGCGGGATGCTTGCAATGAATGCAGGGGTCAAATCTTACGAAATTTTCAATATCCTCCATAGCATAGAGATAGACGGGAAATGGATATTAAAAGAGGATATTCCTCATGGATACCGTTATGCCCGGCTTGGTGGCACGGCAACTGCTGCAAAATTTCCACTTCACAAAGGTTTCAGTCAGCATCTTCTTGACGAACTTCTTGCACTTAGAAACAACCAGCCCCATGAACCCAGTGCCGGCTCCGCTTTTAAAAATCCGCCCAATGACTATGCCGGAAGGTTGATCGAAGCGGTCGGGTTAAAAGGTTTAAGAAAAGGAGGGATGCAGTGGAGTGAAATCCATGCGAATTTTCTGGTCAACACAGGAAATGCTACCTATGAAGATGCTATATATCTTTTGGATCTGGCAAAAGAGAGAGTTAATGCGCAATTTGGCATTACGCTTCAAGAGGAGATCAAACTCCTCTAAATGATTACTTCTCTACATCTGATGCTGTACAACGTACGCATCTTATATAGTTTGATCTTTTTGTTTTATGCTCGTAACGATATGCATCTGCCGGGTAAATGACATAGTATTTTCCAACCGATGCCGGAGTTGAAGTCCAGAAATCCCGTCCTCTGTAATACTTAAATACCTGTCCCTCTATTCTATGTACATGCTGTAATTCATCAGCAGTAGGTAATCTCCAGTCCGTATATCCCGCATAGTCAAGTTTTCTACAGTAGTTCGCGGCATGCTTCCAGCTTCCGGCCTTACCATAAGAACGATTTCTCTTGTATGCACCATCCTCTTTATCCATATACTTTTGGTCCTGCCACATCAGCTGTACATCCGGTTCGATATAAACATCATCAGGATAACAGTTCGCTCCCGATTCCGAAATCGGTGCTACCGGTGAAACATTTCCCCCTGCAAACAGCAGTCCAAATGACATAATCATACCCACTGCAATCAATACGTTCTTCATATTTTTCTCCTTTAATATCCAATATTATTCAATATCATATTATAAGATTTATCAAATTTAGCTAAAAGTCCCAAGATTAGTTGAAATTATGGATGAATATCTATTTTGACACCGTTTTTTACCGATCGCCAAAGTGTATCGATGGCTTTGTTCGGTACGGCCATACATCCCTCTGTCCAATCGTGTGCCAATGTGTAGCGGTCAGCATGCCCGTCTGCATTCCATTTAGGCTGTCCATGAATAGTGATATAACCTCCTGGTTTGGCTCCGTGTGCTCTCGCTCTTGCCTTGTCCTCTTCATTCGGGTAGGATATCATCAGAGATTTATAGAGTCTCGGGTCACATTTTTTGCGAACAATATAATAACTGCCTTCCGGTGTACGGTAATCACCTGCCTGGATCTTGTTCCCTTTGTCCCCATTCTTTCCCAGGGATATCTTACAAGCATAGAGCAATTTCCCCTTACGGTACATAGAAAGTTCTCGTTTCTTTTTATAGACAACAATCTTGTCTGCAAGTTTATCAGCTTCCACATCCGTACCATGTGCAAGTTCCTGTCTACACTCACTTATGGCATAAGGCGTATTGTCTACTTTCCCATAAGCCTGAGGCTCACCACATCCGCTTATAAAAACTACTATTCCCATAATTGAAAGTACTGTTATCTGTTTTATCATTCTATCCCCAATCTTCATTTTTATGTTTTGATCTATGTTTCTCTTTTTTATAAGAACTACCGTTTTTCAGTTTTTGCAGACGGTTGAGATTGCTCATTTCCGCCTCTCGTATGTCACTGAATATCTTATCGTCAAAAGCTTCATTATCACATGTTTGTCCAAAAAGTCTCCCTATATAATCCTTCAACTGCCGATGATACTCCGAATCAAGCTGTATTTCACTTTTTGCATCGAATTTCTTTTTTAACAGAGTGAATTTGGCCTGAAACTCCTCTGCATCCACTTTCTCGTCACGGAACATACGAAACAGGTTTTTACTGATCTTTTCAAGTTCGGTAATATATTTCTGCCGGTTGAATTTGTCTATCTGCTTCTGTGTAAATGCCAATATGCTCTTTCCTTTTCGATTCCGCTACTTGATCATGACCGGAACGCCCTCTCGCACCGCGTACCAGAGTTTTTTCATGGAGCTGTTCGTTACTGCAACGCACCCCTGTGTCCAGTTTCTGTTCAGTGTATATTGGTCACCCTTGCCGTCTGCATTCCATTTAGGCTGTGCATGGATCGTAATATTACCTCCTGGGTTCACGCCTCTTGCCCTGGCCCGTGCTTTGTCTTCCGGCCGAGGGTAGGAGATGCATAAAGAGCGGTAGTATTTGGGAGAACAGAGTTTTCTGTGAATGAAAAACTCACCCTCAGGCGTACGGTAATCTCCCTTTTGCTGCTTATCGCCTACAGGATTCTTTCCCAGAGATACGGGGAATACGCCTTTGACCTTACCGTCTTTGTAAAGGTACATTTTGCGCTCTTTTTTAACCACAACGATCCTGTCAATGGCATCTGCTTCAGAGTAGTCTTCCGCTGTCAACAACTCTTTTTTACATTCAGCCAGATTATATCTGTCTTTGGGTCCATTGAGTTGACATCCCGATAAAAAAAGTGCCAAGACCATTAAGAGTAAAAAGTTTGTTTTAGTATTCATGAAAGGATTGTAACGAAAATTTGAAAAAATATAAAGAGGTAGAAAGGGTAAATATAAAAAGACGTGAGAATTCAAAGCCCGGAAAGGACTTTGAATGAGGGATTACGCGTTAGCAGCAGCTTTAGCAGCTTCAAGCGCTTCTTCGTAGTTAGGTTCTTCTGTAATTTCAGGAACAGTCTGCTTGTAAGTCACTTTCCCGTCTTTACCGATCACGAAGATCACCCTTGCAAGAACACCGGCCAAAGGACCGTCTGCCAAAAGTACACCGTAAGCGTTACCGAAATCTTTGTTTCTAAAGTCTGAACAGACTTTGATGTTTTCGATTCCAGCTGCGCCACACCATCTTGCCGCTGCAAATGGAAGATCCATAGATACTGTGATCACTTCTACACCGTCAAGGCCAGCTGCTTCAGCGTTGAATCTTCTTGTTTCTGCATCACATACACCTGTATCAAGTGAAGGAACCGCTACTACAAGTTGCACTTTACCTTCTCCGCCTACCTGCTCGTCCTGAAGCATTGGGTTACAGTTTACTACTGTTACTACCGGTGCCGTGTCACCTACATTGATCTCATTACCTGCGAGGTTACATACGATGTCGTTTTTAAATGTTACTGTTGCCATTTAATATCCTTTAATTAAGTTTGATAAATGTATTATGACTTAATTAGGATAAATTTAGTCTTAATTAAAAAATTAAATGATTTTTTGTCCTTTTTCAATCTATTTAAAAAAGAGGAACCACCCTGTTTAACGATATATAAAAGGGTATATGTATCTTATGGTAACACTTTAATGTTTTGTGTTCACAATATCCTTAACCCACTTTTCCATAGCTCCATTGGCATCAGGATTCGGTGCTTCCAAAAAGCTTATAACAAAGCTGTCTGTCATTTCTGCAACACCAATAGATCTTGGTCTCACTGCCAAAACTTCAGGCTTAGGCAATACTTTGCCAAAACAGCAGATGATATTTTTGGCAGCCTTGATCTCTTCATTGATCTTGCCTTCTTCCAGCGAAGAAGTATGTGCATAATGATCAAACTCCCCAATATAGGTCGCGATAGGATGTGCTTCGATCTGTGATCTCAAAAAAGCAAAGATTTCATCTATACTTGTGTAACTTGTCTCACCTTTATTCACTTCCAAAGTAAATACCGGATATTTTTCCAAAACTGTTATTTGTTTCATATTAATTCTTTTCCTTGTTATTGATTATTTAGCAGAAATGTAATTTGCTTTTCAAATTACATTCCCGGCAATCTTGGGATCTTTCCGAGTTTGGAGTTTCGGCAGTACCAGCCCCACCCTTTCTTCATCCAGTGCCCTACGATCGGCATAGGGATCATTTTGCCCCCTTTGTTGTCACGATAAACAAAGGCGGCACCATTCCCGGTATCCATCACACACAGAATATTGAGATGTTCCATGTAACTATGTTTGGAGTCTATGCGCTGCATATGCTGGAAAATGTTATAGGCGACGTTTCGGGCCATCACTTCTGCAACATGCCCCTGCTTGGCTCTCCATTCCGGTCCCATCAGGGAAGCGGTATCTCCAATGGCATAGATACCTTCAAAGCCTTCAATCTCATTGTATTCGTTGGTCACGACAAATCCTGCATCACTCAAAGGCAAGCCGGATTCCGCGATGATACTGTGCCCCACCCCGGCAGAAATGAACATAGTAAGATCCGATTCCAGTTTTGTACCATCTTCAAAAAGAATACCGTCTTCCTCAAAAGCCGTGATCTTCACCCCTATTTTTTTATTAATATGGGTCATCTTGAACATCTTATCCATCATCACCAAAGCCTTATCACCCATCTTCTGACCCGGTTTCTCCATCGGCGCGAAGAATGTCAACTCAAAATTGTCACGGATCCCCTTGCCCTTCAAATAGGTATCGACATTGAAAAGTACCTCGAAAGCAGGCCCTCCCCGCACAGCGGAAGTATCTTTTGGATTGCCACCAAATCCCATGGCAATCTTTCCATGCCCTTTCTGTACCAGTGCATCCAATTTTTCATGGAGGGCAGTCGCTTCCTCAGGTTTTCCACATATAGAAAGAGAATGTGCTTCCATTCCTTCGAGTTTGATCTTCTCCTGCCCCATGGCTACGACAATATACTCATATTCATCCAATACCCGTCCGCTCTGAAGCGTGACTTTTTTGGCTTTTGCATCCAGGGCTGTTACCGGATCGACGATGAGCTGAAAACCGTGGGCAAAGGCAAGTTCATCCAGAGGTACAGAAACATCCTCCATTGTGGCTTCACCTGTAGGTATCCAGATCGATGTCGGATAGATATAAAAAAAGTCCCTGTCACTTACCAAAGTCACTTCAAGCTCCTGCTTTCTCAAATAGATAGCAGCCTCAACACCGGCAAATCCGCCGCCTAATACCAGTACTTTCTTCATTTACATCTCCTTATTTTTTTATGAGGTCCGCACGAGGATAGACAAATACTGTATGTCTCTCTACCACGATCTTCTCTTTGTCATCCGTCGCAAACGCTTTGATCGTTACAGGGATCGGTACGTCTTTTCGTGTATCATTCGCCAGTTTCTCATTGGTTCTGAGCACAACCACTTTTTTACGCTTCTGACCCGCAGCAATACTGAACGGCTCTTTTGGTCTGACGATCTCAATTTTATTTTTAAGATCTCCCTCGATCTCAAAGTAATAGGTATGCTTCTTGCTATCCGTATTGGCAAACAGGAAGATATAATCGTTCTCAACCCCGCCATGATCCAGTATTTTATACAGTCTTGTCGTTTTGTTCACGTTAAGCAGCATATGCTCTTTTTTGCTTCCCATCGTGAAAAGCGCGACCAGAACCAGTACCAGTACGGTAAAGTATGCAATAACCTTCGGTCTGAAGTAATTCGTTTTCCCTTTCTGGTAAATCACTTCATTCTCACTGGACCATCTGACAAGTGAAGGTTTTCCAAGTGCGCCCATAACGGTCGTACAGGCGTCCACACACTCAAGACAGTTGATACACTCAAGCTGCAGACCTTTACGGATATCGATATGTGTAGGACAAACTGTCACACAACTCTCACAGGTTGTACACTCTGCGTACGGTTCATCTGCCACAAGATCTTTTGTTTTGGTATATTTCTTATGTCGGTCATTACCATGTCCTTCATAGATATCCCCTCCACGATGCGGGTCGTATATCGCCATGATCGTATCATCGTCATAAAGTACGGACTGCACACGGCTGTAGGGGCAGATATAAATACAAAAATCTTCTTTAATGAACACCACATCGGCAATGATAAAGAGTGCTATACCAATCAGCATACCCATCAATATCGTATGGTCTGCCGGATGCTGGATATACTGGAAAAAATCTTCAGGCGGTACGAAATACCAGAGAAAATCCGCGGCGGCGATGAGTGCCAGAACGGACCATATCAGTATGGCTACCACTTTCTTTACCTGATTTTCCGGCTTGCTCATATCGGGATCTTTCTGCTTGTTCTTTATACGTTTTCTAAGGCCAAGCAGTTTCGTTTCAATGAAGTCCCTGTAAATAACACGGAAGACTGTCTGAGGACAGGCCCACCCACACCAGGCTCTACCACCAACCGCTGTGACAGCAAAAATCCCCAGGAATAAAAGCATCAGAAGGAACGGCATCAAGTAGAGCTCCTGCATATCGAATGCTACCCCTGCAAGGTGCAGTTTCTTATGGTCAAAGCTCAAGAGGAACAAGTGGTTCCCGTTGATCGTGATCCACGGCATGACTAAAGCAACAATGGTTACGACTGCATAGACCCAATACCGTTTGATACGGTACGGTACCCACCCTTTCAAATATTCTTTTGCCTGGTTTTTCTTCGGCTTTTTTACCACTTCTTCGCTGTTTTGTGCTACTGCTTCCATTATGATATCCTTTCTTTCTGTTGTGATGTTTGTTTTTGGTTTTCTTGATCGAACGGGCAGATTAATATGGTATTGTCTACACCCGGAACCTGCTTAAGGGTGTTGATTTCCATCCATGACCCCTCTACCAACTCTCTGATTCCTCTTGACTCAATATAATCTTTCAAAGAACTGCGGCTTACCCCCAACTCTCTGGCGATCGCACTCACATTCATTCCCTCTCTCAGCAGAGAGATGATCTGTGCCTGATAGACATCGAATTTTGAAGAAGAACGGCTCCCTTTGGGGCGTCCTATCTGGTTCGACCTGGCTTGTTGTGCTTCACGTAGATCGTTCAGTAAAGGAAATATTTTGACGATGGGTGTCTCTTTGGTGACATGCAGCTGCAGACTGGCCACATAGAGGTCGATGTCACGGCTCAACATACAATTGAATACCTTGATCATCTCTTCAGCTTTGTCACTCAGTACCGAAAGGGTATCTACTACCAATGTATCCCCATCTTCTACAGAGTGAAGGAACTCCTCAAACTGTTTCCGCTCTTCTATAGGATGGTTTTTGGTAGAATACTCTATCACCTCTTTGTCTATTTCCATACCCTGAGTCAATGAAAACGAGAGAATGTTACGCTGTTGATCTGACAAATTTGCATTGTCAGGCATCTGTCTTAAATATGCATACGTCATACTGCTCCTTTATCATTTGATGTATTCTATCTTTATTTGATGATAAAAGTCAAGCTTTTTCACTATATTTACGTCATTTTATTATTTTTTTCGTCAGATCAACCTTATTTTCGTCAATAAGGTGACTCTCTTCTGCTTTACATAGAAGTGCTGCTATGCTAAAATATACAAAAACTTGAAGGAAAAACTTTTGAACCTCACGCATCTCGACGAACAGAACAAACCCAAAATGGTCGATGTCTCCGACAAAAACAACACGACCCGCATTGCTACGGCCAGCGGCATCATCGAAGTGGGAAAGGAAGCCTTCGATGCAGTCGTTGCCAACACGGCAAAAAAAGGGCCGGTACTCCAGACCGCCGTCATTGCCGCCATTCAGGGAACCAAGCAGACCAGTACACTGATCCCTATGTGCCACCCACTGATGCTCACTTCGGTTAAAACAGATATTGAAGAACTCCCTGATCTACCGGGCTTCAAACTGACGGTCACAGCCAAGCTGAACGGGCAGACCGGTGTGGAGATGGAGGCATTGACCGGTGTAAGCGTGGGTCTGCTCACCATTTACGATATGCTCAAAGCTATTGACAAAGGCATGGTCATCAGGAATGTGCAGCTCGAACACAAAAGTGGCGGTAAATCAGGAGACTTCAATAGAGCATAATGATACTTAAGTCGCATTCCGTTTTACAAAAACAGAGTATATTAGCCCAAAGCCACTAAAGGAGTCAACATGATTTTAGATAACAACACACAGGAAAAACCACAGATAGAGTATCCGACGAACTGGGGATTTAAGATCATCGGAAGGGATGAAGAGAAGCTCAAAGCCTGCATCAAAGAGGTCATGGGAGAGAAGGAACACCTCTGCTCTCTGGGAAACCGTTCAAGAACGGGAAAGTTCACCACATACAACGCATCATGCCAGGTAGAGAGTCAGGAAGAAAGAGACAAGCTCTTCAAATGTTTCCAGGACCATGCCGATGTAAATATGGTCATCTAACGCTGTTTTGCCTGTGCAGCATCTTGTCTGCACTCAGGCTGACCAGCATTGAGACTATCACGTAAGCTAAAAAGAAATAGAGCCCCACCTCAACCTCAGCTCGACTGACATCCCCTTTGTTCACGGTCAGGTAGACCAAAAAGGTCGCCACGACAAAAACATCGACCATCGACCATTTCCCTATCATTTTGAAGAACTTGACAATGCCATGCACAAACGGGGTATCCATAAAAACCGATACAACCATCATGGAAAAGGTCTTGAGCAGGGGAATGAGTACGGAAAAAAGCAGTATGACCAGTGCAACTACCGTATCACCATTCTCGAAAAGTTTGGAAATGGAGCCTATTACCCCTTTGGATTCGAACGAGAGCACTACATCCCCAAGATACTCCACTTCTTTATGTATGGTCACCATCATAACGGGCACGATCAATCCGAAAGCAAGCATTATCAATGCCCCGACGGCACCGAAAAAAGTAAAAGCACGTAAAGAGATGAAAAAATAGCTTGCCAGCACACCCAAAAATGGTAACAATGCATACATTGCATATTTCTGACTCTGCTCTTTATGCATTTGCTGTGTTTTCTTCAGCGTCTCCAGAAGTCCCTTCTTCCTGTTTTTATAAAATCCAAGAGAAACAGTTTCCGCCAGCTCTTTAAGCTGGAACTTTGCCAGCTTTTCAGCACTCATCTCATCAATAAGGGAAAGTGTCGTTGTCTCATAGGCTTTTGCTTCACTGTATGCCTTGCTACCAAAGAAGACCATCACTGATAACAGAACCGTTATGATCATGTACACTATATACTTCATTTCTCTTTCACCTTAAAATAGATCAGAAGCGTTTTCTGAAAAAAATTGTCATTGTCATCGCTGATCATTACATAGCGGTGCTTCCCCACTTTTGCCAAACCTTCAAAATTGTCCACATCCCAGCCTTTGTGGCTGTTCATCTTTGCAAGGACCTTCGCGGGGCACATTCCTTTCTTGCATCGGTCTATGTAAACCTTTTTCAGTGTCACCACGAAAGGATTCATGTACCCCGTAAAAGAACGCTCGAGTACAAGGATGTTCCCATCGTCCATCACCTCTATTGCCGAGATGGCGCTGTTCATTTCGGGTTCGGCTTTGAAATGCCACTCTTTTCCGCTCAAAGCGTAGATGCTCTGGCGTTTTTTATCTACCCCTTTGGGCGGATATTCCAGCGCGGTCAGGATGCCGTACCTCGGGTGCCAGGCCAGTGCCTCCATCCCTTTGTTTTTGCTGCGAAATCGTTTCATGCTGCGCAGCTTTTTTGGCAGTTTGTATTTTTTGATCAGGCGGCCGTATTTGTCCGAATTTTTATGGAACCAACCTATCTTCGGTTTCTCCTCAAAAGAGATCAGCAGCCGGCCTTTTCCATCCAGTGTCATCCCTTCACTGTCACGACGCCATTTCTTGAATTTTTTCCCGTTCTTTTTGAGCAATCTCCCTGCCCTCTGCGGTTTAAGCCTTTTGATTTTATCTGCAAAAACAGCTTTGAACTCAAAGAGTTTCCCCTCATCGCTGACCATAAAAAGGGATTTGACCTTTTTATCGTATGCCAGATCGGATATCTCGGAGAATTTCACATCATCTATTTCCAGGAAAGAGAGTTCTTTCTGGTCAAGTATGCGGATCCACAGTTTCTCCTTATCTATCTTCTGTGGAACAATATTGGCACCAAACACACCGGCTGCCAGCATTTGTCCCAAAATCAGAACAACAAAGAGTATCTTCATACTGTCTTATGCTTTGGAGGAAAGAAGTAAACCATGATAAAAATCCATACCACCGCAAGATCGATCGCCACATCCGCAAAATTGAACACGGCAAAGTTGAAGCCGCAATGCCATGCCACATAGTCCACCACTCCATCATGCACAAAACGGTCATACAGATTTCCCAGTGCACCGCCTATCAACAGGCCTGCCGGGAAAGCATAGCGGTTAAGATATCCCTTTGAGAGCACATAGTAGAGTATCCCGCCTATCAAAAGTGCCTGCACCCATTTCAGGTACGGCCCTATGAACGCGAACATCGAGAAAGCCACGCCCTTGTTAAAATGCAGAGAGAGGTCTATACAGCTTCCTCCCCGATAATACCCTTCAAGAAAAAGGGTTTTGATGTTCTGATCTATAATGAATATCCCAATGGCCACAAGCAGAAAAATAGCGAAAGATCGCATCAGACAAGTGTTCTTTTAAAGAAATCCATACATTCATCCATCATCGTCTCAAGTGCTTTTTCATTCTTCCCTTCAAGCAGAAGACGGATCTTGTTCTCCGTACCGGAATATCGGAAAAGATGACGCATTCCCTCTGCTTCCACATGCTCCATCAATTGCTCAAGTCCTTCAATACTCTCAAGGGGCTTTTTCTCTTCGATCGGAAGGTTAACCAGCATTTGAGGATAAGATTCATAAGGATTGAACGCCTCACTGGCCTTTTTGCCCGTACTGACAAGATAGGCCAGTGCCTGCAGAGCAGACGAGATACCGTCACCCGTCTTCGCATAATCGGAGAAGATGATATGCCCGCTCTGCTCTCCACCGAAATTCACACCTTTCTCCTGCATCATTTCAACGACATTTTTGTCACCCACAGCAGAACGGTACACGGTAATACCATGCTCAAGAAGATATTCCTCCAGTCCCTGATTACTCATGACCGTAGCGACCATTCCGTCACCCCTGAGTTCACCTGTATTTTTGAGATGTACGGCCAGTACAGCCATAAGCTTGTCTCCATCTACCGTCTCGCCTTTTTCATCAACTACGACCAGTCTGTCTGCATCTCCATCCAGTGCCAGTCCTATATCCGCACGTTTATCGAGTACCACTTTGGCAAGGTTTTCAGGATGCATCGCTCCACACCCTTCATTGATGTTAAAGCCATCAGGTTCATCACCTACAACAACCACTTCAGCACCAAGCTCCTGCAGTACCGTAGGCCCGACAATATAACCCGCACCGTTCGCACAGTCTATCACTACACGCTTTCCAGCAAGGCTCAAATGTTTGGGAAAAGAGTTCTTTATATGTACGATATACCGCCCAATGACATCGTCGATCCTTTTGGATTTTCCGATAAGCTTGCCTGTCACCTGGGCCTCCCCCAAAGCCTCATCATCTGTAAAAATTTCTTCTATCATTTCCTCCTCGCCACGATTGAGCTTGTTCCCTTCGCTGTCAAAAAACTTGATACCATTGTCATAATAGGGGTTGTGGCTCGCTGAGATCATAATCCCCGCATCACAGCGCATATTTTCCGTCAGAAAAGCAATAGCCGGGGTAGGCATGGGCCCTATCTGGATCACATCGAATCCTACAGCAGTCAAGCCTGACACCAATGCATTCTCTATCATATAACCGCTTCGCCGTGTATCTTTGCCTACCAGTATCTTGTTGGTTTTGGCGAATTGTTTAAAGTAGATCCCCGTAGCCATAGCCAAACGCATTGTATTGACTGCAGAAACTTTCTTGCCTGCTTCTCCTCTTACGCCATCCGTTCCAAAAAGTGTCATAATCCCAATCCTTCTATGCATTCTATAATTAGTGCTAATTTTACTTAAAATAGATTAATCTAACTCAACCTGCATCATCTAAACAGTTCATATGCAACCTATTTTAATAAAACTTTAATATTTTTTTGGATATCATTCGCGCACTAATTTCACCCAAAAGTCTTCTATGGTTACCTCTTTTTGGTCACCGGCAGCAAGGGTATTACATTTTAAAAGGAACATTTGATGGCACACCACAAATCGGCAAAAAAGAGAATTTTGCAGACAGCAAAAAGAACAGAAAGAAACAGATACTACAGAACAAGAATCAAGAACATTACCAAAGCAGTACATGAGGCGGTAGAAGCAGCTGATATGACAGCTGCACAGGAAGCACTCAAAGTAGCAAACAAGCAGATACACTCACTTGTCAGCAAAGGTTTCATCAAGAAAGCCACTGCTGCAAGAAAAGTTAGCCGCCTTCATAAAATGGTTAACAAAATCGAAGCTGCATAGTCAGTTTCAGCCTAACGGGTCAGCCTTCCGGCTCGGCCTATCTCACCAATCCTTACAATCCAATATAAAGAACGACAATGTTCAAAGAAAAACTTCAACCATTCATAGACAGATATAATGAGATCAGCGAACTTTTGAGCTCTCCGGATATCGCCAGCGATATCAACCGTATGACAGAACTCAGCAAAGAGCAGTCAGGACTTGCCCCCCTTGTAGAAAAAGCGAACCTCTACATAGAGACAGCCGATGCCATTGCAGAGAACAAAGAACTGCTGGGAGACGAAGAGCTGGGAGATCTTGCAAAGGAAGAACTTTCCGAACTCGAACCGATGCTGCCACAACTCGAAGAGGAGATCAAAATACTCATGATCCCCAAAGACAAGAACGATGATAAGAACATCTTCCTGGAACTTCGTGCCGGTGCCGGCGGTGACGAGAGTGCACTTTTCGTTGCGGATGTTTTCAGAATGTACTCGCGCTATGCCGAGCAGATGGGCTGGAAAGTGGAGATCGTCAGTACCAATGATGGTACGGCAGGCGGGTACAAGGAACTTATTGCTGAGATCAAGGGACAGGGAGTCTACTCACAGCTCAAGTATGAGGCGGGGACACACCGTGTACAGAGAGTACCCGACACAGAAACACAGGGACGCGTCCATACTTCCGCCATTACGGTAGCCGTGATCCCGGAAGTAGATGATGTCGAAGTGGATATCAAGCCCAACGAAGTGAAAATGGATGTCTACCGTTCAAGCGGCTGCGGGGGACAGTCTGTCAACACTACTGACTCCGCCGTACGTCTAACGCATATTCCCACTGGTATCGTCGTAGCGATACAGGATGAGAAGTCACAGCACAAGAACAGGGACAAAGCAATGAAAGTTCTCAAAGCCCGTGTCTATGAATCTGAACTGCAAAAGCAGCTTGACGAAACAGCGGGACAGAGAAAACTACAAGTTGGATCAGGCGACCGTTCCGAGAAGATCAGAACCTACAACTACCCACAGAACAGACTCACCGACCACCGTATCGGGCTGACACTCTATGCCCTGGACGACATTATGAACAACGGTAATCTCAAGCTTGTCATCGATCCCCTGATAGCACATGCCCAAACGGAAGCCATTCAGGAAGCAGGCCTATAGAAGCATATTCTTCACAAACAAATGACAAAGAGGTAGCATAACAAAATATTTTACAGGAAAAGTGTCACGATAAAGCTTTCTCCCTGCCATAATTTATCAGAGAGAAAGAGAGGAGAAAAACCTTATTTTAAACTGCTGATATACTTTGCAAGAGCACCAATTTGCATATCAGAAAGCTTGATAGTTTCGAACTTCATCACCTCATTACTTTTGTGCATAGTATATGTTCCGATATCGTTATCCTGATCCCGATATGCCCTTATTCTCAGTGCCAGGATCGTCGCATCTCTTCCGGCCAGCGGTGCAATCCCTTTTGCAGGACTTTTTTCACCCTTCTCTCCATGGCATATTGCGCACTGTCTTTTGTAGATTGCTGCACCATCTATATTTTTTGTCGCAAAAGTACCTGAGTCACTTGTCTTTACCGTATCTGCCGCCATCAAACTGCTGCCGGCAAGCAGCGCAGCAATAACAATTCTCTTCATTCTAAACCTCCAAATTAATTAAAAATCTTTTTTCATGTTCATTATACACATCCTAAACTTAATCCAGAGGCAATATCCTTCTATCCCCAAACAAAAGTAGCAAAATATAAAATATTAATATTTTTTGGTTACAATTCTATATCACTCCCCCCATCGCAAGTAATAGCAACCGCTTTTTTCGTTATTATTATCAAAAAGCTAAAATTCTATCAAATACCCAAAAAGCGGAAAGTCCACCTATTCCATAAACAATGAACATTTCTACTTTCTCCATGAGCTTTGCATCTATTAAATGCCGGAGCAACAGAGCTACAAATACCACAATAGTCACAAATATCAACTGGCCCAACTCTACCCCGATATTGAAGAAAATAAGTGCCAGTGTAATCGCTTCCTGGGGCAATCCTATCTCGGCAAGTGCTCCCGCAAATCCAAAGCCGTGCAGTAACCCGAACGTAAAAGCAATAAGCCAGGGGTATCGCGAAGTGATACCTGGCTTGCCCTGTTCTTCATGCACGATCTCCATAGCCAGAAAGAGTATACTCAAGGCTATCATCGCCTCAACCGGTTGCTGCGGCAAATGCACAACACCCAGTGTTGATGCTGCCATAGTGATACTGTGCGCCAGAGTAAAGGCGGTAATAGTCCATAAGAGCCGCCGCATGTTTTTAACAATGACTAAAAGTAAAAAAACAAAACAAAGGTGATCAAAGCCCATCAGGATATGGGTAATCCCAAGCCATGTATAGGTTTTCATAACTTGCGCAGAAGGCGTGCGCTCTTTGACTGTATAAGAATTATGCAAGGGGTCAAGCAGTGCGGATTGGGAAGTGCTGTCCAGAAACTCCAAACGCAAAAGCAGATCTCTTTTTGTATTTTCAAGTCCCTGCACCTCGATCGTTTTTCCTTTGAGGCCCTGTGCGCATACCAAAGTATATCTATCCGAATAAACACCTTTTTTAGACTCTCTGACGTGTTCCCCCTTCTCTTCACATCCCTCTATGGCATTCACTTTCATGGGGGTCTTTGCATCGCCTTTTGCCGGTACCTTTAAAAACAGTGCATAACTGTCCGGGGTTTTTTGGATAACCTCGAGGTAGACAGGCCGTATGAGGTCTGCCTGTGCAAGAGAAAAAAGAAAGGTAAAAAGAAAAACTATTTTATAAAACACTTTACTTCTCTTCTATACTGATAGTGTACTGTGACTTCAGTTTTTCATAAATTGCTTTGTTTTTCTGCTCTCTTTGTGCATTCAGGTAATCGCCTTTAAGCTTTTCCTTCACCGCATCAAAGGTTTTCGGCTTTGAGGTAGGCCTGTCTATGACACGTACGTCATGCACACCGTATGTAGATTCTATTTTATGTACTTTCCCGTCTGCTTTCAGTGTAAAAAGCATATCTGAGAACGCACGTCCGAAGATATTGCTTGCTTCAAATTTTGTGAGCGTATACTCTTTCTCAAACTGCGTTGCATCATCTCCCATCATACTTTGTGTAAAATGTATCTTCTCTTCTCCTCTGTATTTCTCCGGATGTTCCTGCATATATTTTTTCAACACTTCGTCACTGGGCTCCGGAAGTTCATACGTGTCGTAAGCGACAAACTCCATTTTTTGCGCAAGGCGTCTTTTGATCTCGTCGTCATTTTTATCCAAGCCTATTTTCAAAGCTTCCTTATATAACACAGTGGTATAG